>CAXBOL010000719.1:0-3168 GCA_963977295.1 uncultured Opitutaceae bacterium | reverse complement strand
CGAACTGCGTTGGCGGAGGCAAAATTGTCGGCGAGTGATATTGCGGCGATCGGGATCACGAATCAGCGCGAGACGCTGGTGGTGTGGGATCGGACCAGCGGGGAACCGGTCGCGCCGGCGATTGTGTGGCAGGATCGGCGCACGGCGGATGATTGCGCCCGGTGGAAACGGGCAGGACGGGAGGCGAAGGTCACCGAGATCACGGGCCTGCGATTGGATCCGTATTTCACGGGATCCAAGCTGGCGTGGTTGCTGCGGACGATCCCGGGGTTGCGGGAACGAGGAGAACGCGGGGAAGTATTGGCAGGCACGATCGATGCGTGGTTGTTATGGAAGCTCACCGATGGGGCCGTGCACGCGACGGACGCGAGTAATGCGTCGCGCACGTTGCTGCTTAATATCGCCACAGGGGAATGGGACGACGAGATGCTGGAACTTTTCGGGGTGCCACGGGCTATGCTGCCAGAGGTGAAAGATTCTTCGGGCGTATTTGGCACGGTCGGGGTAGGACAACCGGCAGCGGGGGCGCCGATTGCCGGGATCGCGGGCGATCAGCATGCGGCCCTGTTCGGGCAGGCGTGTTTTGAACCGGGCATGGCGAAGAACACCTATGGCACGGGGTGCTTCCTGTTGATGCAGACCGGGGAGGAGATCGTGCGGTCGAGTCACAATTTGCTGACGACGATCGCGTGGCAGTTGAACGGACGGCGCCACTACGCGCTGGAAGGGTCGGTCTTCGTGGCGGGGGCAGCGGTGCAGTGGGCGCGGGATGAATTGAAATTAGTGACGTCAGCCGAAGAATTAAGTGAGCTGGCGGCGACCGTGCCGGATGCGGGGGGCGCGATTTTGGTGCCGGCGTTTGCGGGGCTGGGCGCGCCGCATTGGGATCCGTATGCGCGCGGCACGTTATTGGGTCTGACGCGGGGCACCAACCGGGCGCACGTGTGCCGGGCAGTCTTGGAGAGTATTGCGCTGCAGAGCATGGATCTGATCGATGCGATGGAGAAGGACAGTGGCGTGGCCTTGGCGGAGTTGCGGGTCGATGGCGGGGCGACGCGCAGTGAGGCCTTGATGCAGATCCAGGCGGATTTGTTGCAGAGTAATGTGGTGCGTCCGAAAGAGACGGAAACGACGGCGCTGGGGGCGGCCTATCTGGCCGGGTTGGGCGTCGGGTTCTGGTCGGACCGCGGCGAGATCGCCAGTAATTGGGAGATTGATACAGTATATCGTCCGCGGAAATCACCGACGGAACTGGCCAGTTTGAAACGAAATTGGAGTGGAGCGGTGGAACGGTCCCGCGACTGGATTGAAGAAACGAGGCAAGCGGATGGGCTTTGATCGAGCCACCAGCATGGCGGCGCTGCAAGCCGGCGAGACCTTTGATGTCGTGATCATTGGCGGAGGGGCGACGGGCCTGGGCACGGCGGTCGACGCGGCGTCGCGAGGGTATCGGGTGGCGTTGATCGAAGGAGAAGATTTCGCCAAGGGCACCTCGAGTCGCTCGACCAAGTTGGTGCATGGCGGGGTGCGGTATTTGCGACAAGGCAACGTGGCACTGGTGTTGGAGGCGTTGCGCGAACGCGGTCGGTTGGCCCGCAATGCGCCCCATCTGGTGCGAGACCGGGCGTTTGTGATTCCCAATTACCACTGGTGGGAAGGGCCGTTTTATGGCATCGGCATGAAGGTTTACGATCAATTGGCGGGACGTTTGGGGCTCGCGAAATCACGGGGGTTGAGCAAGGCCGAAACCCAGGAACTGATTCCGAATGTGGAGATGGAGGGGTTGGACGGCGGAGTGGTTTACCACGACGGACAATTCGACGATGCGCGTCTGGCGATCCATCTCGCGCTGACGGCGGCGGAGCACGGCGCGGTGATGGCGAACTACTGTCGTGGGGTCGGATTGAGGAAAACTGGTGATGGGGTGACAGGCGTGGAAGTGCGGGATCAAGAGACCGGAGTCACCTTTACGGTCGGGGCCAAAGTGGTGGTCAATGCCACGGGGATTTTTGTGGATGAATTGCGGGCGCAAGATCAACCCGACACCAAACCGATCGTGGCGGTGAGTCAGGGCATTCACCTCGTGTTGCCGCGTCGGTTCTTGCCGGGCAATGCGGCGCTGATGGTGCCGAAAACCAGCGATGGACGCGTGCTCTTTGCGGTGCCGTGGCATGACTGTGTGGTGGTCGGCACGACGGACACGGCGGTGGAGGCGCCCAGCCTCGAACCGAGAGCTTTGCCGGAAGAACGGGCGTTTGTAATGGATCATGCCAAGCGGTATCTGCACGACGATCCGACCGAAGCCGATGTGTTGAGTGTGTTTGCGGGACTACGGCCCTTGGTCAAAGGCGATGGATCGACGTCCACGGCGGCGTTGTCCCGGGATCACGCGATTATGGTGAGTCCGAGTGGCTTGATCACCGTGACGGGAGGCAAGTGGACGACTTACCGCAAGATGGCCGAGGACGTGGTGACCCAGATCGAAATTGTGGGTGGATTTGATGAACGACCTTGCCGGACGGTTGACCTGCGTTTGCACGGCAGTGGGGAAGAATGGGAGCGCACGAAAGATACGATCGACGCCTACGGCAGTGATCGTGCAAAGGTAGAGAGTTTAGTTTCTACAGTGAAGGACGGCGCCGCTCTGCTTCACCCTCGATTACCTTATCAGGTGGGTGAGGTGATATGGCAGGTGCGACACGAGATGGCTCGGTCGGTCGAAGACGTATTGGCGCGGCGGATGCGCGTCTTGTTGTTGGATGCGCAGGCTGCGATTGAAATGGCGCCGAAAGTGGCGGCGGTCATGGCGGTTGAAATGGGGAAGGATCAGGTGTGGAGGGATGAGCAGGTCACGACGTTTACGGCGAATGCTCGGGGTTATGTTTACACCGATCCGGCCAGTGTTGGTGGGGGCTGAGGAGCGGTGTTTTTTTAACCACGAATGAACTCGAATGGATTCGTCTTCCGACTACGCGATGGAACTCGGAGAAAGGCTTCCATAGCGGTAGGCCGAACGGATAGAAGAGGCGAACGATTCGGGACCGAAAAGGGGTGGATGAGCTATGGATGAGGGGCTCCGAGAGTCGCAGATATTGAACGCACACGTTGATGGAGTCACGTTGATCGCGTGCCAAAGCGCCTCCTTGTTACTTAAGAAAGTCTGCCGAG
>CAXBOL010000718.1:0-3168 GCA_963977295.1 uncultured Opitutaceae bacterium | reverse complement strand
CTGGTGGAATTCACCGGAGGGAGAGTAACTGGTTCGGGAGATGAGCGGCGGCGAGGCATTTACGAGACGAAAAGGGGCCAAGATAGGCACGTTTTGCCACGAAACCAGACTTATTGGTTAATAAGTCGCAGTTGTAACAAATCATTCCGTCGATGCGAAGGACAGGGCAGGGAAACGCGATCTAGTCGTTAAGCCAGCGGGTCAGTTGTTGGCGAAGATTCTCCCTCGCACGGTAGAGTCGTGTTTCGACGGCTTTGGGTGAGGCTCCCACAATTTCGGCAATTTCGGCGTGCGAAAGGTGCTCGTATTCAAACAGCACGATAACTTCGCGGAGATTGCAGGGGAGGGCTGAGATGGCGTCGCGCACGGCCGTGGCTATTTCGGATTTCTCCGCCTCGTGTTTCGGGGTATGCCAATCGGTCGTTTCCGGAGCTTCGTCGAGGGAGGTGGTGGGGCGTCGCTGACGGTAACGGCCGTGGTCGCGCAATAAATTAAGCGCGATTTGAAACATCCAGGTAGAAAAGCGCCGGGAAGGATCGAAACGAGCGCGATGCTGGAAGATCCGAACAAAGGTTTCCTGGGCGAGATCAAGCGCGTCGGATTGGGTCGTGAGGTGACGCAGGAGATAGGCCCGTAGTCTCACCTGCCAGCGTGCCATCAAGCGATCCAGCGCGGCAGAATCACCAGCTTGCAGCGCGCGCATATCGGCCGAGTCGGCGTCGGCTTCGTTCATCGCAATCCGAAAGGCTCGGCGTGTTGATGGGCACTCAGGCGAGGGCCGATCATGGCTAAATAGCGGGCCCCTTGCGCGGGATCCATGGCGGCGGCAACGGCTTGAAGATGGGCTTGGGTGGAATCGTGACAAGTAGCGACGAGTCGCTGTAACTCGGCCTGAGCGGTCGCTTTCACGGCTGGTGAAGTCGCGTCCGCAATTCGGTCCTTAGTATCCAGAATTGATGCACAGTGTTGGGCGCACACCGGGGTATAGGCGTCGTGCAGGGCTTGAATTCGGCCCGCTTGCTCCGGGCTAAGCTGAAACTCGCTGGTCAACCAAGTGAGCTCTGCGGCCGAGGCCGGGGGGGGCGCCAGTTTCCGAGTTACGAAAAATGCGGCGATTCCCGCTACCCCTGCCACCATGAGTAATCTGATCCAATGTTTCACGGTCAGGGGTGGTGCGATGACGCGGTCATCCAGACGGGATCGATACTCCGGGCGTAGGCGTCGGCCATGTGAGCCTGCGTTTCTGCGCGGTTAATGCTCCATGCAGAGACTATTCCCAGCATGATGGCGAAGCCGGCCGCAAGGGGAAGCGTGGCAGGAAATTGGAGAATACGAGTCAACCTAGATCGTTGATGGGCCGATCTCAATCGACGGTGGACCGCCGTGTTGAAGTCGGGGGCAGTCGCGGGTTCAGGTTTCCAGCGGGCCAGCATAGATGAAAGCAGTGCTACGTTGGCGCGCCACTAAACCCTTGGCAATTTTTCCGGGAACAACGCCGGGGTCACAGCCAGCGTCGAGTTTGGCGGCAGTAATCGTCGAAGACCGTTCCGAATTTTTGCCGCATGGTGGTTTCTTCCCATGCGATGAAGCCGCGATTGGCGCCGAAAATGAAGAAAGGCAGCACGAGCCACGGCAGTGCGTGTCCGAACTTGAGGCAGGCGCCGGTGAGAATGATGGCTTCTCCGAGATAGATGGGATTGCGCGACCACCGGTAGACACCGGATCGCATCAACACATGGGGCGTGCGGAAGGGCAGGACGGAGGTGTGGTGAATCCGAAAACTGATGATCGCCGCGAGGGAAAGCGCCGCGCCCACCCAAATCAACCCTCGGCCGATCACGGGGCAAACCTCCGGCAACTCCAGTGGAGTGGGCGCAAAGTGTCGCATCGCGAAAAGTAATCCCAAATTCGCCACGAACCAGACCGGTGGATAGAGACGTGGCAATTTCATGCGGGTGTTTGGTTCGCGGTGCCGGTGGTGATGAACCACTCGAAAGTGGAGGTCATCACGGTCGTGTCTTGTTCGTCGATGATGCTGACCGAAACCACAATTCCAGCCCGACCCCGGCGAGTGAGCTGATCGAGCACAAGGTCAAGGTCCGCGGGATTGGCTTCCGCTCTGGAATAAATCGCGGTGCGGGCGGGGCGGCGAAACTTGATGTCCGATCGCCGCACCACCGCCGCGACGTTATGCGTGGTGGACTTAAAATGGCGCTGAAGAAATTCGCCGCTGGTGGCTTCGGCCAACGTGAAGAGCACCGCGGCATGCACGGTGCCGACGTGGTTGTGGTAGCGGTCGTGAGCCGGAAACATGAAGATCGCATCGGGTCGGTCGGAAGGGACCATCCCCAAATCGCGATTGAGGGGGATTTTAGTGATGTCGATCGGGGTCATGTGACGGGGGGAGTGCAATGAATTTTCACCACAATCTCGAGTTTAACGATTACTCAGTAATTCGACGAGTCCATTTGAGAAATTAGCCGTATCGGCACAGCATGATAGGCTTGGTTTGAGGGAGGTGAACCTTTGCGGCGTGTAACTTTCCCCGAGTCAAACTCACCTGATGCTTTTCGATACCCTTTTTACTCCTGTTTCCTCTTTCGGCGTTTGGCGACGTCGGTGGGCCCGCCTGGCCGTTTTGGTCGGGGCCAGTTTCTTGGTGTCCGCGACCGCGGGCGCCCAAGACGAATTGTTGATCGATTATCGGAGTCGCTTGGAGCCGGTGCTCGATCTATATTGTTTGGATTGCCACGGTTACGGCACCAGCAAGGGCGGGGTGGTGCTCGACGAGTGGGATTCGGACGACGAACTGCGCGATCACGAATTGTGGCTCCGCGTGCTCAAAAACGTGCGCGGGGGCGTCATGCCGCCGTCCGACGAGATCCAACCTGACACCGAGGAGCGCGAGGCGATCGTGGAGTGGATTAAGACCAAAGCGTTCGAACTTAATCCGACCGACCCTGATCCAGGTCGAGTCCGAGTTCGCCGGCTCAACCGGGTGGAGTATCGCAATACAGTCCGGGATTTGATCGGGGTTGATTTTGACACCGCGGCCGAGTTTCCGGCCGATGACACGGGTCATGGGTTTGATAACATCGCCGACGTGCTGACGATCTCGCCCATGTTGCTCGAGAAATATCTCGATGCGGCCCAAGCGATCATCGACGA
>CAXBOL010000717.1:0-3199 GCA_963977295.1 uncultured Opitutaceae bacterium | reverse complement strand
GCCTAGCAGAAGCCAAACACGGTTCAAGGGGCTGGAAAGTGTCGGTGCTGCCGGATGAAATCACCCCGGCCATGGCTGACGAAGTGGGCCTGGAGCTTACCGACGGCAAGCCAATTTACGCCAGTAGTTACGTGGCCAAACGACTGATGGCGCGAATCAACCCCAGGTTAGTCGGTAAGCGAACCAAAGGCAGAAACCTAGTCCTCTTTGTGCACGGGTTTAACAATGACATGAAAGCGGCCCTCGACCGGGCCGCTGCCTTCGAGGAGAATTTCGGAGTCGAAGTTTTGGTCTTCTCGTGGCCGGCGAATGGAGGCGGCGTCAAAGGGGTCGTCAGTTACTTAAGCGATAAGCGTGATGCCCGGGCATCGATTGGTGCCTTTGACTGCGTGTTGGGAAAGATGCGCACGCTACTTGATGAAGTGCATGAGGAACACGTGAAGCGGGTGACAAAGTTGGCAGATGAACGATTCGGTGACGACGCCGATGCGTGCGATGAGTTCTACACGGCTGAGGCCAATAAATGGTGTCCGTTTACCCTCAACTTGGTGCTGCACAGTATGGGGAACTACCTGTTCAAGTGCCTGCTCTCCTCGACGGTTTATCGGGCCTCCACGCTTTTGTTCGACAACGTCGTGATGGTTGCGGCCGACACGAACAATGACGATCACGCAGATTGGGTGGAACGAATCCCGGTGCGGAAGCGTATCTTCATCACCATTAATGAAGATGATAAGGCCCTGAAGGCGTCCCGCATGAAAATGGGAGAACTCCAAAAAGCGCGACTAGGGCACTACTTGTTCCGGCTCGATGCCACGAACGCGACCTATGTGAACTTCACGAATGTTCCCAAAGTAGGCAACGAGCACGCCTACTTTGAAGGGAAGTGCTTGTTGCACCCCAAAACGAAGCAGTTTTTCAAAGCCGCGTTCAACGGAATCGAGGCCGAAACTACGCTGGGACTTGTCTATAATTCAGCTCGAAATACCTATGAATTTAAGTAAAGGAAAGTTTTATAAAAAAATACACAGTCGGCGGTTTCAGTCTTTATAATGTATTCTTGGGGTTGGGCGGAAACTTTAAGTTAAAAGCGAATCAACATCCCAATTGGTATTTTAACAATATTTAAAATGCAGAATCTATCTGAAAGAAAAACACAGTTTGAAATATGGGAAAGTAAAGCTAAAATATTCGCGATCCTTCTAGGTGGGTTGTGGGCTATATTTACTTTCACAACCCTAAGGGAAAAATATCAAGTGGAGTTAAAGATTGCTGAGCAAGAGTCGCGTCACGTTGCATTAAAGGTCTCGATGGCTCAAAAAATCATTCCGAGTGAAAATGCAGGGAAGATTGGAGTTAGTATAATAGTGAGTGCGGAAAATGACGGAATATTTCCGATTGATATAGATTTAAGTGGGGAGGAATTGTTGATTGTGACGAAACTTGGGTCCGAAGTAGGTGTGAATCGTATCTCCGTCGAGGGGGAATATCCTGCAAGAGCGTTTAATTTGATAACAAAAAATGTTCTGCGGTCACTTAGTTCAATCACTGTATTTCCGGGTTCATCTCAAGATATCCATTTTTACGTAGAGGTTGATGGTCCGGGAGTATATTTTGCTTCGTTTATTTCTATTATTCCAGACGAGGTGTTGTATCTTATTAATCAGCAAGAAAAGGGCGATCTGGGTGAATCTGTGGCTGAGGCGTCTGCATGGGGGGCTCAACTTTATTTTAGAGTCGATTGATAGTTTGATAAATAAACTAATGCAGGCCTTTCCTCATGAGGCTAGGATCGTAACTATTTGTGATTGCTGCTTAATTTAATATAGAGAATTTCCTGAAATTGGGGTTTTAAAACAATGAACAATTTTTATTTTGGATCCTATGCGTCTGGAAAGTGCCACCACTTATCAGGTTGGTATATTGATTTTGAAACGGGGCTTAGTATGTTTGGAGGAATGATTGCTGTTGCCGGTTTTTGGCTCGGATTTTTTCAATATATACGGACGCGTCGATGGGAACGAACTCGGGCTGCTACGGCGCAACTTCGGCAGTTGCATGAGGACCCGTGGTTATCGTTGGCATGCTTAATGTTGGATTGGTCGGACCGTTCGGTTCTAGTTCCTGCAGATTTTCAGGAAATCTTAGGGAGGAAAACTATGATGCACACTACCATGACTCTTAAGGAAGGTCTGACACCTCATAATTTGGAAACACAGTTTAATCCTGAACACGTCCTTTATCGTGACGTGTTTGATCGATTTTATACCTACTTGGAGGAAGTAGAGCATGCCATTCACCGTAAGCTTTATAGCGTGGAAGATGTTCGGCCTCTGCGTTACTGGCTTGAGGCTCTATTTACGCACCGGTTTCATGATTCTACTGTGTTCCTGAACTTTGCCAAGGCTTACAACTATGACCGAGTTCCTGAATTGGCACGTCAGTTTGGCATCGATTCCCCGGACCCGAAGTCCTAATCGTTTGCTACCCATCACCGAATCAGACCGACTGGCTGAGGGGGAAGTTCAAACGGACCGGCATTGTTGTGGCTAGTAGCTGATTTTCCCGTCCCGTTTATTTTCGCTGCTCACTTCTCGCATTTTTAGAATACATGCCGCCGCGGATCGACTCACCGACTCCGACAAGGAGCGTGCTTGCACGCGATGAACTCAAAGCCCAACCGCCGACCTCCGTCCATTGTCCTCCGAACTCCCTCCTCCGGTCTAGGGTGTATTACCTAAGTCGTTGATTTTAGCTCGCGTTAAAAATGGGTAAAATGCAAAAGCTTTTCTATTGGCGTGATACTCATTGGGAGGATTCGTCGGTGCTTTGACCCCCTAAATCTTATGAGCAAATACACCCTGACTGAATTCATAGATCGCACGAAGAATCGGGACCATGGGGAGGGGCTGTTTGAGCTCGAGAATCCCCGGTTTCTGGAGGTGAACCTCGATGGCGAGATTTGGATGAAGATGGGGGCGATGGTGGCCTACAATGGGTCGGTGAAGTTTACCCGGGAGAGCCTCATGTCGCAGGGGCTGGGTAACCTCTTGAAGAAGGCGGTGAGTGGGGAAGGGACGAAGCTCACCAAGGCCGAAGGGGTGGGGGCGGTCTATCTCGCCGATGCGGGCAAGAAGATCATCATTCTGAAGCTGGACAACGAAGCGATCGTGGTGAACGGCAATGATGTGTTGGCGTT
>CAXBOL010000716.1:0-3200 GCA_963977295.1 uncultured Opitutaceae bacterium | reverse complement strand
CTCCGGCCTCTGACATTCCCGGGGAAGTGACCGCGTTGACCCAACCGTTGCCGACCAAACCGGCGCCGTTTGCGCGTCAGGTGTTCAGCGCCGAGGAGATCACCAACCGGACGCCCGAAGCGCATCGCGCCGTATTGAATCGATGGGCACGACTGCGGCCTCACACGCCGTTTGCCCCCCCGAGCAAAGAGGGCACGATCATTTTCCCCGGGTTTGATGGCGGCGGTGAATGGGGCGGGGCGGCGGTGGATCCGTCGGGCATACTTTACGTGAATGCCAATGAGATGGCCTGGGTTTTGAATCTCATCGAAACCGGCGGCAGCACGTCGGAAGGGGCGGCCGTTTATCTGCAAAATTGTGCCGGGTGTCACGGGGTCGAGCGGCAAGGTAACGCGGCGGGAATCCCGTCGTTGGTGGGGTTGGGCGAACGACTGACTCGCGAGCAAGCCCTGACCGTGATCCGAGATGGTCGAGGCATGATGCCGCCTTGGGGATTTCTCTCCAATCGCCAACGTGAAGCCGTGGCGGGCTACCTCTTGGGTGAAACGGAAACGCCTGACCGAAGCCCGCGAAAGACTCCGCCGGTCGAAAGTGCACCGGAATGGAAGACGTGGATTCCAGATGAAGGACCGGCACGACGCCCGGCCCCGATGTTTACCCATACGGGCTACAATCGATTTTATGATCCGGACGGTTACCCCGCGGTGCGTCCGCCTTGGGGCACCTTGAATGCGATTGATCTCAACACCGGCGAATATCTTTGGCGCACGACGTTGGGCGAATTTCCGGAGTTGATGGCATTGGGCATGGAGCCCACCGGCACGGAGAATTATGGCGGGCCGATCGTTACCGCGGGAGGCGTGTTGTTCATCGGCGCGAGTAAGGACGAGCACTTCCGCGCGTTCGAGGCGTCGACCGGGCGCGAATTATGGCGCTTCAAGCTGCCCGCTGGCGCGTATGCAACTCCGTCGACTTACTCCGTGGATGGCCGCCAATACGTGGTCGTGGCCTGCGGCGGCGGAAAGATGGGCACCCCGAGTGGCGACACTTACGTGGCCTTTGCGCTGCCGGAATAGCGAGCTGCGGGGAGGGGCGACTTTGAACCCAGATTGTTTCCTCAACTGCGGCGATCACGTTGAGCATTCGCGGGTGGCGGAGCAGTCGGCGAAGTGAGTAATCCCATTAGTCCGATTAAAATTAGGCTGATTTTAACGCCAAGTCACCAAGTCGGGAAGAACGGAAAGGCCAGCGGTTGAATGACATGCTTTTCAAATCGGCGGCTCCGCGACTTGGCGTTGGCACCATTTCCAAACGGTGACTGGTCTACGACGGGGATTGCTCCGGTGGGCAATCGGTGTGGGGCGGAATAGATTTTGGATTCAAGGGCCAGGGTCTCTTTCTTCTGGCGTCGCACTTGACTCACGCGGGCGGACGAATCTCCTGCGATTCATGGCAGACCGTCATAACCCCTTTGGACAAGCGACCGCTTTCGGGCCCGGCATGGCGAGACTTACGTTGGCCTTGGGCCTGGCACTGTGCGCTGGAGTAGAGGTCCACGGACAACGGATGCGGGCCCACGAAGCACTTTATGCGGCGAACTGCGCCAGTTGTCACGGCACGGATGGTGGCGGTGGCCAAGGCTCCTCATTGGTGGATGATGTGTGGAATCTCGGGGCCGATGATGCCTCGATCGCTCGGGTAATCACGGTCGGTGCCGGGGACGGCACCATGCCGGCTTTCGGGGAGGTGATGTCGCAAGAACAGATCCGATCATTGGTGGTGCTCGTGCGCGAGTTAAGCGACCGACCCCGCCTCGGTGCGGCCAAGCAAGGCGCGGCGGGAAACGAGGGACGCTATTCAACTCAGCTCGCCGACTTTGCCCTGACCGAAGTGTTCGCCACCGACGGCATTTTATGGGGGCTGGATTTTTTGCCCGGAGGTCAGTTGATCCTTTCCGAGCGGTCCGGACAAATCATCGTTTGGGATGGGCAGCGGGAAACGGTGATCAAGGGGACGCCCGCCGTGCAAAGCGAAGGGGACATCGGGCTGCTCGATCTTGAGCTCCACCCGGACTACGCCGAGAACGGCTGGATCTATGTTGCGGCGGCGGTCGATGGCGACCCGACATCGGACGAGCGCCGGGCCATGACCGAGTTAATTCGCGGACGGATGCGGGACGGTCAGTGGGTGGATGAAGAACGCATTTTTCAGGCCCGGGTCGAGCATCGGGCGATCGGCAAGAGTCGCTTGGGCTCCCGGATCCTATTCCACGAAGGTTTTCTGTATTTCACGATCGGCGACGGCGGACCGGGCGAACCTTCCCAGGATCTGACCATGCCCACCGGCAAGACCTTTCGCATTCACGACGACGGCCGGATCCCCGCAGACAACCCGTTCGTGGGTCAGTCCGGAGTCTACGGAGCGATTTGGACCTACGGAAACCGCAATGTGCAAGGACTGGCGGTGCAGCCCGGGACAGGGATTTTGTTCGCGTCGGAGCACGGTCCACGGGGAGGGGATGAACTGAACGTGCTCCAACCGGGCGCCAACTACGGTTGGCCTTTGGTGAGTTACGGCATTGAATACAACGGTCAACCGGTCTCGGCGGCGCAGCAAATGCCCGGGGTGGAAGATCCGCTCCTGCACTGGACCCCGTCGATTGCAGTGTGCGACATTCATTTTTACCAAGGAGATGCATTCCCCGCGTGGCGGGGGGATTTACTGGTTGCCGCGCTGGGGCAAGAGCACCTCCGTCGCCTGCGTTTGGAGGGGCAACGGGTGGTGGAGCAAGAGATCGTCATCGGTGACATCGGTCGAGTGCGCACCATCGTAGCCGGACCCGATGGAAACATTTTTCTAGTGACCAACCTTCGGGGCGAAAACTCCCGCAGCCACGTTTATCGGATGGATCCGTTGAGGTGAGTGATGGTCGTCTGCCAAACCCCAGAACGAGTAAAACTCTCAGCTCGATTCAATTAGGCTAATTTTAACGCATCCCCCTTCGCCGAGGCTTCGGAGGACAGGAAGTCACAACGCCGGTGGGAACGCGAAGTTTTAAATTTGAATTACTTGCTGCTTAATTCGGCGTCTCCGCGACGTGGCGTTATAGTCTAAATCCAAGCGGGGATTGGCATGAGTCCAACGTGCTTTGAGGAATAGACTTTAGAGCAACGCGTGCTGAGGTAGGGCGTGACCGCTGG
>CAXBOL010000715.1:0-3212 GCA_963977295.1 uncultured Opitutaceae bacterium | reverse complement strand
GTCGAGTCGCTTGGGATCAAGCGCAGATACAAACTTTCCGTGGTGACTCCATTCGACTGCGTCTCCGAGATCCAGTGCACCGTAGCTTCATTGCCCGGCAGCACTTCCTGTCCACTCGGAGTGATCAGTGCATCCGTCCAATCCGCAGCGGCACCCACTGCATATTGAACTCGCACTTTCAGCGGCTGACCGGCCGCCCCAGCGAGCGTAAACGTGATCGGCACCCGACCACCCAACTCACCTTCCGGAACCGCAGCTGTCGCCACGGCGACGACGTTGGTGACCGTCGTGCTGGCAGACACGCCATTCGCGGTAGACACCTCGGCCCCGTCTTGCGGCACGACCCGCACCTGCAGATCGGTGAACTCACCCGTGCCCAAATCCGGTGTCACATTCCATACGACTTGATGCTCCCCATTACCCAGAGCGCTTAAAGCACCTTCCACCGAGCCATCCGTCAGGGTCCAAGCTCCATTACCCCGTCGATACTGCACCACCACTTCCACGCCATTGGACGAAGCCCCGTCTACCGTGAAGTTCAGCTCGACTCGTCCATTATTCGCACTCGCCACGAGGTTGGTTACATTCCCCGAACTCGCAAAGGGAGAGGGATCAACGGCATCCTCGATTCCATCACCATCGGTATCTGCCGAGGCCGCCGGATTAAGCGGTTGGCTGTCGAAGCCGTCCGGTGTGCCATCGCCGTCCGTATCCGCGTTGTTTGCATCCGTCTCACCCTGATCCCAAACGCCGTTGTTGTTTGAGTCTTCTTTCCGATCGGTGAGTCCGTCCCCATCGGTATCCGGATCCCGTGGATTTGTTCCCAGAGTCAATTCGGCCACATCCGACAACTCATCGCTATCTTCGTCGTAATCGGTCGATGTGGATAAAAAGTTCCAGTTAAAATTGATCGGTTCACCCAGTCTCACCTGCGCACTGGCGGTGGGCCCGACATAGCCCAGTCGATCCTCAGCCGCCACGTGAAACCAATACGTGCCATCGCGTAAACTCGCGAAGGTGAACTGCTCGTCCACCGCCACTGAATCCCGATTCGAAACCGTCATTCCCGGAGTCTTATCCAGCCGGTATCGCCATCGAAAGCTACCCGGCTGCGCCCCCGGAATCTCCACCCTAAACTCCGCCGCACTCCGTCCCGGCCCGCTTTGCCAATCAACCGGTCCGTCGTAATCCGTCAAAGGTCGCACGTAGGGGCGGCGGGCGTCAAAGAGTTGGGCCACCTCGTTACTGGTGAGCGACCGCGCCCACAGCCCAACATCATCCATGCGCCCTCGCAGGGCATCGGCCATGGACGCACCAGAGGGGGCCGCGCCCAGCACTGCTCGGCTGGCGCCACTTGACGTCATCGGCGCTGCCGCCGACATCAAGCGCCCGTTGAGATAAATCCGCAGTGCGGCAGTTCCACCCGCTGCATCTTGGGTCACGACCAAATGGTTCCATGCGTTCCATGCTAGGTGCCCATCGCCGACGCCGACCTGGACGGCAACATTTCCACCCCCCTCCACCACCAAGCCTGCGGTTTCCAGTCCAATCCTCAGCACCGCATTCGAATCTCCCTCGGCATAAAAGGTGCCGCCAGTCGCGGCCGCATTGAACCAACCACTCCAAGCCCAATCCGTCCGACCCGCCAATAAACCGCTGTCCCGCTGCAAGCCCTGCCCCGGGCCGAAGGCCAGCGCTTGATCAGTCTGCTCCCAGACGTCAGGTGCTGGATTGGGATCGCCCGTGCTAAAGTCGGCCCCTTGGCCCGACACATCGGCACCGGAACCATTGAGGGGGAGCCACGCCAACAAGCCTGTGGCCAATCCACCGGTGGGAATTTCGCCGTTCACATTGGTCGCACCATTTGCCGTCACCGCGATCTGCGGAGGGATCCCCCCCCACTCCTGCCGTTCCAAGACGACCGGCGTAAGCGACCGGCGGGCACCCTGTCGGGTCGCCGTTGACAGAGTAAAAGCGCTTTGCCCCGTGACCGCCACGGCGTTGACCGTCGCGTCCTGACGCGCAAAGGTCAGAGGATTGGCATCGACCCCTGCATTCAGCTGATACGCAAAAACCGCATCCGGCTTGAAATCTGGTTTCGGCATCGTCCAGGCCAAGAAGGGCGACAACCCGTCCTGCGAGGCCAACGGGTAGGTCAAACTGTAGGTTGGCGTGACCGGCAGGTCCTGCAAGAACGCGACATTGCTGCCCACGCGTCCCGTCAAAAGGTCGCCCTCAGCACTCGTAACCAGCTCCAGCGATGACCCGGTATCGCCGTCGACCGTCGCGCCCACCCCAAGATCAAGTTCACCTCGCAAATACAAATGCCCCTTGTTGGTCCCCTCGACTTGAAGGGCCCCTCGGTGAGTCCACGATCCGATAGTCAAATTTGTCTCCGGCGCCGAAAGCGCCACGACAGAGTCAGCCACTTCCAAGTTCATCACGGCGTTCTGACTCGCCCTCAGTCGCACCGCACTGCCGCCACGTATGCGGACCGTTTCTTGCAGCAAAGGTTCATCAACGTTTACCCCTGCGATTTCCCCGTCATAGGCAATCTCTCCCGGGTTGACCAAGATCACGTGGGCATCCGCCTCACCGGTAAACGGCGCCGGCGTCACTTTTTCCGGCAGACCATCGCGGTCGATGCCAGCCGAAGGCGCCGCGAGGTCACTCTCGTTTGTGAAAATATCGACCGAATCCAGCAGCACCGGAACCGGACTCCCTCCCGCGCTAGGCGCCAAACGTATACTGATTTGATAATCCTTCTGCGGGTCGAGACCGACACCAGCCCACGACACTTCGAGCGACTGTGCTATTCCGGTCCCTCCCGGAATGGAAATAGCCTCAGAATGAACCGGCACCGTTGAACCGAATTCACTCACGACCAACTCGCCGGTATGACTGGCCGAAGACCAAACCTTTAAACGCACTTTCTCGTGGTAGGCCAATGCTAGGGGACCTGATCGAATCGCCAGTTCAGACGCTCCCTTCCTTGGCACCCACCAGAGGAAACCATTGGTCGCAAACACCTCGGTCGTAGCCCCCGACGGTCCCCACCCTGCGGTATCTCCTGCGCTCGTAAAATCATGCAAAATCCGCCGCCCCCATAATCGCACGTCCAAACGGTATTCCGTCGATGCGCTTAGGCCACTGGTATCCCAGGATGCCCCATATCTTCCAGGAACGTCGCCATCCGCCAAAGGCAATGTAGT
>CAXBOL010000714.1:0-3213 GCA_963977295.1 uncultured Opitutaceae bacterium | reverse complement strand
GGAGCGACTTTGGCACGAAGAGGCCATCTTTCCGGATCAATTTTCCATCGAACCAAATCTCCCCGCCGCCGTATTCCTTACGCTGTATACAGACCATATCCCAGTGCACCTGCGAGTTGTTACCATTGCCGCAGTGCTCGTAGGCTTGTCCGGGAGTGAAGTGAAATGATCCGGCAATTTTCTCGTCGAAGAGAATGTCGCGCATGGGCTCAAGGATGTGCGGGTTAAAGCCGATGGCAAACTCGCCGATGTAGCGTGAACCTGCATCACTATCGAGAATCTCGTTCAGGCGTTTCGTGGATTTCGGGCTGCTGGCCGTGGCTCCGACCACCTTCCCGGCCTTGAACTCCAACCGGATCCCGTCGAACGACGAACCCAGATACACGGTGGGGGCGTTGTATTGGATCACCCCCTCCACACTATTCTTCACCGGACAAGAAAACACTTCACCGTCAGGGATGTTCCGGTCACCGCCACAGGAGCAGGCCCCGATACCCTTGATCGAAAAGCTGAGATCCGTGCCCGGACCTTTAATTTCCACCCGGTTGGTCTTCGTCATGAGCGTGTTGAGCGCCTTCATGCCCGCCGTCATCCGTCCGTAGTCCTGCGTGCAAACCCGGAAATAAAAATCTTCAAACGCTTCCGTGCTCATGGCCGCTTGCTGGGCCATGGCGGCGGTTGGCCAGCGCACCACCACCCACTTCGTCTTGTTCACGCGGTGGTTCAGCACGGGCTTCATGGCCCGAGCCACCGCTTGCACGCGATGGGACGGCACATCGGATGTTTCGAAAATATTATCCGATCCGCGCAAGGCGATGTAGGCATCCATAGACTGCATCCGCTTCAATTCGACGGCGGCGTGAGGCTCAAAATCCTCCACCTCAGCGTCGAGCATGAGTTCGCGGGTGATCCGGGCCCGGTGCAGTTGCACGTAGGGAACGGCGCCGAGATTACGAGCAGCACGAACCAGTGCGACGACCATCGCATCCGGCACATCGAAGGCGTCGATCAAAACGCGTTCGCCGCGTTTCAGTTTGGTGGAAAATCCAGTGAGGCCGGCGGCCAGTTGGTCAAAACGAGGATCGATAATCATGTCGAACCTATCGCGCTGACCGCACCTGCTCGCAAGGGAGAAAGCGCAATTAATCCCGTAAGTCTCTCAAACTGGCGCGTTTTTAGCGTCGCCGCCCCGACTCGGCATCGAAGCAAAGTCGTCCCACCGCTTCATCGAAATCGTCGGCTCCGTGGATGATATCAATTTCGAGCCGCAGATAATAAACTGGCACCGGACACGGCAGGTCTGAGGCGACGCGCACCGCGTCTTTCTCGGTGGTGACAATAAAATCCACCCGCTCCTTCAGCCCGGCGCTGAAAATATCCACAAAGTCGGAATCATCAAAACGGTAGTGATCCAGATAGCGCCGCACAAAACTGATCTCGGCCCCGAGGTCTCGCAGAAATTTCTCAAAACTTTCCGGCGTGGCGATGCCACTGAACGCCCCGATGCGTTTACCCTGCAAAAACTCCAAAGGCTGTCGGGTCGCCTCGTGATCAGGGGGGTGGCCGAGCAGTTGGAGGTATTGGGGTTGATGAGTGCACTCGATAAAATCCACCCCCGGATTGTGGCGTTGAATCAGTTCTTCCAGCTCCGTATCGCGCCGACCGTTGCTCTTGGTGAGAAAAACGTAGCTAGCGCGTTTCAAGTGCTTGATCGGCTCCCGCAGAATCCCGCGAGGGAGCAGGAACCCGTTGCCAAACGGGTTGGTTTTATCGACCAGCAGCAGGTTGAGCTGCCCCTTCATGGGCAGGTATTGAAAGCCGTCATCGAGGATCAGTGTGTCGCACCCGAAACGCTTGATGGCGTAGATTCCGGCTTTGACCCGATTCTTATCCACCAAGACCCGCACACCCGGCAAATTTCGCGCCAGCATGTAGGGTTCGTCTCCGGCCTGTTCGCTATCGAGCAGGACTTCCTTGCCATCGCTCACGACTCGGGGTGGTGGCTCGGCGGTGTGGGAAAGCCAATACCACCATTTTTTCCACAGGGGCGGAGCCTTGCTTTTGTAGCCGCGGCTCAGAATGGCGACTTGACGCCCTTGGTCTCGCAGGGCCCGGGCAAATTTCCCACCACCACCACGAGGCAGCCGAGGTGATTGTCGTGCAGCACCCGGGTTCGATAGAGCCACCAGCGGAACTGCACGATCCCGTTGAACAGGTAGGAAAGTGCCTGTAAAAACCCCGCAAAAACCACGGCGGGGAGGTCGTCTCGCCGTCCATACACCACGTCGATGGCGAATTGTTCGAAAGAAATCAGCTTTTGCTTAAGCCACGGACTGGACATGCGGGAAGTTGAATAGGCAATTGACGATTGGGAGCGGAAAACGCTTTGCTCGCGGTTCTCTATCGCGCCACCTGCCGCCGCATGCAACTCAATCTACTGAAGTCCAAGATCCATCGAGCCGAGGTCACCGACCTCTCGCTCCACTATGAAGGCAGCCTCGCGATCGACGCTGACTTCCTGGCCATCACTGGTTTGCGCCCCTACGAAAAAATCCTGGTGGGCAACATGGGCAATGGAGCACGCTTCGAAACCTACGCCATTCCCGCTCCCGCCGGCTCCAAGACGATTTCGCTCAACGGGGCCTGCGCTTACCTCGGGAAACGGGGCGACTTGCTGACGATCATGTCGTTCGCCCGCTTCGACGAAACCGAGGCCGAAGCCTGGGTTCCCCGGGTGTTGCTCCTCGGCGAAGCCAACACCAAGATCATCAAACGCCCGGCCGCCTGACTCGGCCCCATCGTTCCGTCCTCCCTCTTTTGTCCGTTTTCGTTCCTAGATCACAATTTTCATGAGCTACAAACTCTTCATCCCAGGCCCAATCGCCGTCTCTGATAAAACGCTGAAGGCACTCGCCTCCGCTCCCATCGGCCATCGCAGCCCCGATTTCGTGGCGCTCTACAATTCCATTCAGCCGGACTTGCAGGCCTTGTTTCAGACGAAGGACCCGGTTTACCTCTCCACCAGCAGTGCGTGGGGCATCATGGAAGGCGCGTTGCGCAACGTGTGCACCAAAAAGGTGCTCAATTGCATGAATGGCGCCTTCTCCGACAAGTGGAACGATGTTGCCAACCGCTGCGGACTCCAAGCCACCGCGCTTCGCTTCGACTGGGGCCAACCCGTTGACCCTGAGGCCGTGCGCGCCGAGCTCGCCC
>CAXBOL010000713.1:0-3213 GCA_963977295.1 uncultured Opitutaceae bacterium | reverse complement strand
CGCCGTCCGAAACCTTGATGCCCCGACCGTCGGAATCTACATAACTCGCCCGCGCCACGAGCTCCCAATTATCGTCCAACATGTAGGATGGTTGGATCCAGACGCCCCAAGGTGAGGCATCTCTGCCAGCGCCCACACCATCATCGATACTGGCCGACAAATATTCGCCCGACAGCCGGAAGGCACCGGATTGCACCTCTCCATAGAGGCTGAATACTTGCATGTCACTACCCTCAGACCGTTGGCGACCACCTTGGCTCGGCAGCAATCCAGCAGCCGCACCTATGCGATAGGACGCTGAGTCTGTCACCACATTGTAACCGCCATCCACCCAGTAGGCCATTTCGTTAGTCAAAGCCGATCCGGCGGATAACGAACCTTCGACTCCTTCAGGTAGCTCGGGATTGGTAAGGGCGGCTCCATAAAAGACCCCGGTCTCCTTACCCTTTCGGGCGTTGGAATTGGCATCGAGGAAAACGCCGACTCGTTGCTTACCCGCTCCGAGGCGGCGGCCATTGTTCGGCTCCACAAAATAGCGGGTCGCACCAGAACGCTCAATCGCCTTAAGACTCCCACTGGACGTGGTTTCCTCGAGACCGAAATTCACTTTGCGCACCCCAAAATCGAGCTCGAACGGCGTGCCCTGCATGTCGGCGCGATACCCGACGACCAATTTGTCAATCGTCGCGGCGTTGAATTCGTAACTTAAATCAGTAATCCAGTTTTCTCCCAAGTCGGCTTTCACGCCCAAGCGAGTGCGACGAGCAAAGAAATGGTTCACTGATGCAACTCCGGGAGCGTCAGTATCCAAATTGGCATATTGGCCCTGAAGGCGTCCGTAGATCGAAATCGAGGTGGTCTTCTTACCACCTGAAACCGTCTTGGTGATGGTCTTCTGAGCGTCCTCGGCCAATTCTTCCTTCAACGCCGAGGCTTCTTCGGAAGAAAGAATGCCTTTTTTGACCAGAATATTTAGCAAGGCGCTATTTTCCTGGGCGAAAGCGGCCGTCGTAAGGCCGCCGATAAGCGCCGACAGCGTCACGAATTTATAAACGATTTTTGTGATCATGAATGTGGTTTACGGGTTCCGGGAATGATTACCCGATCGGTTCGACTGCCGACAATATCTGACCAATGTTACGTTTGTGTGTCGGTTAGGTTACATACCCGATACTTCATTCATTCTGTCACATTTATGACGTCTTTCTGTAACATTTGGTGCTGAGTTCTAAGGTATTCGGCGCTAAACGAAACATTGGTAAAAATACCAGCAGTTTGCCTTCCCGGTTCGTTGCAACTGAACTCCATAGAGTTCCACGGAGAAGTAAACTTGCTGGCGTGGCATGTAGGTCCGACCACCCCTTCCGCCACCTGAATCTGCCCGTTCGAGTAAGTCGAGCACCCCGCCCGACTCACTCGGTAGCCCAAAGGCCTGAGCTCAAGTAACTTTAGGTATTTTCCGAATACCATGGTTCCGATACGGATCAGAACCGACTAAGCGCCTCATCCTGCGTTTGAACGAGGAGTGAGGCCCCCCCCGATTTAACCACCACTCATCCGCAGGTCGGGGTGTAAACCCCTCCTACATTGGACGGAAGCGATCCCCGTTGCCGACGATGATTAGCCGAAACGCCGTAGCACAGAAATTAGTGCTTCACCGGCACGAAACCGACTTGTTCAGCGATCTTTTGGCCGGCTTCACTCAAGGTAAACGCAATGAACTCAGCGACGATTCCCGTGGGCTCGCCATTGGTGTAATAGAACGTCGGACGCGCATACGGATAATCACCCGAATTAACCGACCGGGCTTCAGGTTTGTGACCATCAATCGTCAGGACCTTGACGCCGGGCGCCTTCGAATATGCCAACCCCACGTAACCGATCCCATTGGGATTCTGACCCACCTCGGACGCGATCTGCTCATTGCCCGCCATCTTCTGGGAAGACGGAGCATAATCCCGCTTGCGCATCGCCAGTTCCTTAAAATCCGAATAGGTGCCCGACGACGTATTTCGGGTGTAAACGGAGATCGGCCCCGGGTTGCCTCCCACCGCTCCCCAGTCCGAAATGTCGCCGGTAAAAATCTGCTCGACGTGGCGCTTGCGCAAATTGTGCAAAGGGCTGCTGGCATTCGCAATCACCGCCAATCCATCATAGGCCACCGTATGTTCGGTCATCTGAACCCCCTTGGCTGATGCCGCCGAAAGCTCCGTGGCCTTGGCGGAGCGACTCGACATGCCAATATCGGCGGTGCCGTCGATAATCGCCGAGATACCCGTCGTCGACCCTTCGGCTGCAATTTCAAACGAGACCCCGGGGTGTGATGCCCTAAATTCTTCGGCTAAAATTGGCACCAGTTTCGCGCCCAAAGTATCCGACCCTTTGATCACAATTTTTTGAGCGTTCGCAACGCTGGCAACCAGTGCAGCCACGACGATCAACCACAAACGGAAAGGAGTTTTCATCTACGCATCGTGCCTTCATTGCCCCCATCGTCTCCAGCGTATTTTCCAGCTCCGTAGTTACTTTTTGGTGACGCCGTAACATGTTCGTTTCATTTCATATTAGGCTAAATTTCAAAGTGGCGGTGGGTCACTGAGATCAGGAAGAGTTGCACAAAGTCACCGAGCAATGGTGACGAAATAGATCATTGGGTGAGCACCTTTCCCTTTTGGGGTGAGGATACCTTCTCCTTAGTTTTCCCCCTCAACTTCTGTGCACCTCCGGTTTGACTCTGTGCCCTCTGTGACGAACCGCGATTTATCGGATTATTTGGCAAAAAAAGAGGCGGACTCGAGTGAGTCCGCCTCCGTTGAAAACGAATCGATCTGCGCTGATTAATCGAGCTCGTAGACTTCGACGATTGCGATACCAGTGACGCCATCGACCCCGGAGACTTCGACGGAGTAGACGCCTGGCACACGGCCACGATGGTCGCATCACCGGATTGGGTCAGCGGGAAACCGCCGAGTTCAGCACTGAGAGCCACCGATTGAGTGGTCACCACACGACTGACCGCGAGGGGTTCAGAATCACCGGCCTTGAACAAGCGGATCTGCGCTTTGGCCAAGGTGCCTGGCAGGTTGAACGGAGCCGCCCCGAGGGTCGGACCAGCCACGCGAACCAACACCGACTGGGATTGCGATCCGGTGATCACGAAACCGGCGTTCAAGGTCTGCAGTCCCGTGCCGACAAATCCACGGGTGGACACAT
>CAXBOL010000712.1:0-3220 GCA_963977295.1 uncultured Opitutaceae bacterium | reverse complement strand
ATCTGGAAGTCGTCGGTCAGACCGTCGTGGATACGCTCAACCAGTTGATCCAACGCGGCATCACCTGCGCCCAAAGCCACGCCATGGGCACCCATGTCGAAGGTCACTGGCACGAAGGCACCACCCTCGTCCCCCGCTGCAAACTGACGAAAATCGGTTAAGCGCTACTCTCCAAGGACTTCCCCTTTGGCTCCTCGCTGAGATCGTGCGGATCCTCGCTGATATTCCACCGAACGTAATTCCCACTCCGCGCGACTGGATTCATTACGACCCATGCGCACCTCGCGTGCCGGTATCTATGACGTACAAAGAAGTCGTCGCCGTCATGAAGAGGCGGTTTCGCCCCGTGCCGCCAAAGCAGACATTGGCGCACGTTTCCGGCAATAGGATCACGCCGATTAACTTTCCGTCCGGCGCAAAAACATGCACGCCATTGACACCATCAGGGCCGTGTCCGGCACTCGCCCACACGTTGCCCTCACGATCGACTTGCTGGCCGTCTGGACCAGCCGGCAAGCCGTTGAATTCAATCCGCGCAAACGACCGAGAGTCTTTCAGCCCACCGTCACTCGTAACCGTGAATTCGAACAACGCGTTGTCCGGACCAAGCCCCGTGTCCGCGACGTAGAGACGGTCAAAATTGGGTGAGAAGCACAGACCGTTGGGCTTTGCCAAAGTGGCATCGACTCGACGAGTCTCACCTTTTACCGGGTCGATGCGATAGATCGCTTCCCGCTGGGGCAACGGTTTCGGCACGCCATACCCCGGATCGGTAAACCAAACGCTGCCGTCCGGATGCACCACCACGTCGTTGGGTGAATTAAACGGCATGCCATCGATGTGATTCGCCAACACCGTTTCCGATCCGTCCGCTTCAAATCGAACCACCCGACGACCGATTTGCTGACAACAAATCATGCGCCCCTGAGCATCAAACGTCGACCCGTTGGTGTTGTTACTCGGATTCCTAAATTCGCTCACGTGACCGTCTTCCTCCAGCCAACGCCATTGGCGATTGTTGGGCACGTCACTCCAGACCAGATAGCGACCCGCCGCGCTCCACGCCGGGCCTTCCGACCACGTCGATCCCGTCTGGAGCCGGGTGATGGCCGCACCTTTCGGCACCAAGGCCTCAAATCGAGGATCAAGCGCAATTACGCGAGCCGCCGAGTCTGTCAATTCTCCCAGGTTTAAACTGGGGCTCGTCGTCGGTCGCTGCGCCGCCGTGGTAGGCAAGGCGAGGAGCGGTGCGGCGACCAAAGCCGAGCCCAGAAACCGCCGCCGCGAAACGGTGGTGGGCGTTGCAGTGGCGGATACGGATGGGGCGGAGGCGTCGGGGTTCGGCATGAGATTCAGATGCTGCCCGACTCAAGCCCCAAATCAACCTCTCGTTACCTGGCACAATTACGCTCCACCCAGACCAGTGAGCTCACCCAGAGAGTCCCCACGTAGGAGCCGTGCTTGCACGCGATCTCATCTGCTTCTCCGCCGCTAGGCAGGTCTGCTACTTCAACTCCCAACTTCAACTGGTGCAACCCGCCCCACCAGACGCGTTCATCGCGAGCAAGCTCGGCTACTACACCGCAACCCTCAAGGCATCGCAGCGCCTGATGCCGTGGTCAGGTTCCTTTTTTTTCGGACGCGGAATGCGTCTTAACTGTTTAAACACCCGGCAAATTCCGTCAGGGTCACGAATCCCCTTAATCTGCCGTTTCTTTTACCGAGGTGAACCGATGTCACCGCATCGATCCACGCCGTAGAAGTCAGCCCCCCTCCTCACATGATCCGACGCTCCTTCCTTTCTGCTTTTCTGGCTTTCACCGCCCTACTGGCCGCTGCGACCGCCGCCGACAAACGACCCAACATCCTGTGGATCATGTCCGACGACCACGCTGCCGCCGCCATTGGAGCCTACGGCAGTCACCTCGCCCCGCTTAACCCGACGCCCACCCTCGACCGCCTCGCCGCCGAGGGCATTCGCTTCACCAACGCGGTCTGCACCAATTCGATTTGCACGCCCAGCCGCGCCACCCTGCTCACCGGCCAATATTCTCACACCAATGGCGTGAAGACGCTGTCCGACGCCCTCCCCATCTCAAAACACGCCCTGCCTCGCCTCATGAAACAGGCCGGCTACCAAACCGCCATCATCGGCAAGTGGCACCTTAAGGAAGAGCCTGCGGAGTTCGACTTCTACTGCGTGCTCCCCGGACAGGGAAATTACTTCAACCCGGTGTTCTACAAGAAGGGTGCCGGCGTCTGGCCCCACAACCTCATCAATTCCCCGAGCAACTACGACTCGCAGCACTCGTCCGACGTCATCACCGGCTTTTCCCTCGATTGGCTCAAAAACCGCGACCGCAACAAGCCGTTTTTCCTCATGCACCATTTCAAAGCCCCGCATGACAACTTCGAGAACGCCGAACGCTACGACTTCCTCTACGACGACATCACCATCCCCGAACCTCCCAGCCTGCGCGATGTGCCCAATTACGGCTCCGAAGCGACCAAGGGCACGGGCACGTCCATCGGCAAGCGCAACTCCCGCCGCAACATGGGCGACCACATGTTCGTCGATAAATCCCTCTCCGACGAAGACTACATGACGGTGTCCTACCAACGTTACCTTAAAAAATACCTGCGCACCGTGCGCGGCGTGGACGACAACATCGCCAAATTGATCGAGTCTCTGCGCGAGTCCGGCGACCTCGAAAACACCATCATTCTCTATACCTCCGATCAGGGTTTCATGCTCGGCGAACACGATTACATCGACAAACGCTGGATGTATCAGCCGTCCCTCCAGGTGCCGTTCATCGTGCGCTACCCCGGCAAAACCAAGCCCGGAACCCTCTCCGACGCCCTCGTCAACAACACCGATTTCGCCCCCACCCTGCTGGACCTCGCCGGCGTCACCGTGCCCGCCTCCATGCAGGGCCGCAGCGCCGCGCCCATCATCACCACCGGGGTCACCCCCTCCGATTGGCGCCAAGCCAGCTACTATCGCTATTGGATGCACATGGCGCATCACGACAACCCCGCGCACTACGGCATCACCACCAAGGATTTTAAACTGATCTTCTTCTACGGGCTCGGACTCGACGCCACCGGTGCGCATCCGGGCTCCACTCACCCCGGCTGGGAGCTCTACGACCTGCGCAACGATCCGGACGAACGCCACAACGTCTATTCCGACCCCACCTACCTGGGCGTTCGCGAG
>CAXBOL010000711.1:0-3232 GCA_963977295.1 uncultured Opitutaceae bacterium | reverse complement strand
GGCTACAGCTTGAATACGAAGATCAATTCGGGCGACGCCAAGATCACCGGGTTTGAGTTCAACTACTCGCAACAGTTGACCAAGCTGCCCGGCATTTGGAGCAACGTCTCGGTCTTTGCCAACGCGACCAAGTTGAATCTGGACGGTGGTGTCACCGCCGATTGGAGTGGCTTTATCGAAGATTCCGGCAACTGGGGTGTTTCCTACAGTGGCAAGAAATTCGGGGCGAAGATCAAATGGAACTACCGGGGCAAGCAGTTCCGCAGCTTCCAATCGGCCTATGGCACCGGCGGCGCGGAATACTACAAGGAACGCCTCTATCTCGATCTGAACTTTGACTACAAGTTCAGTAAGAAGCTGACGATGTTCGTGAACGCTCGTAACGTCATGAATGTGCCGCAGGAACTGATGCGTTATGGTGACGATTCCCCCGTTTACGCGCAGAACTATCAGTTGGAAGAGTTCGCCGTGCAATACGCCATCGGCATCAAGGGCACCTTCTAGTTTGAAAACTATCGAATCGATAAACTGAATACAGCGCAAAGAGTGGGGAAGTCATGTTTGATTTCCCCACTCGGCGGGCCCTTTAGGTCAAAACCATGCATCATTATCACGACGTCCACCCAACGGATCTGAGTCACTTGGATTCTGCTCAATTGAGAGGGAGATTTTTGATTCCCAGCTTGTTTAATCGGGGAACCCAAAATCTCAGCTATTGGGACGTGGACCGCACCGTGGTGGGTGGGGTGGTTCCGGCGGAAACACCGATTAAACTGGAAACCCCCGCCAATCTGGCGGCCGCTAGTTTTTGTGAACGGCGCGAACTGGGTATCATCAACCTAGGCGGCGTGGGTTCGGTTGAGGTTGGGGCGGAAATTTACCACTTGGGACCCGATGACGGTCTCTATTTGGGCCGAGGATCCGCCACCCCGATTTTCAGCTCAGAAGATCCCGCCAATCCGGCGCAGTTCTACTTGTTGAGTTATCCAGCTCATACCGCATATCCCACTCGCGTGGTGCGATTTGCTGATTTGGTCGGCACCGAATTGGGCAGTGCGACCACCGCCAACGAAAGGACCATTTACAAGTATATCGCTCCGGGATTGGTGGAGTCCTGTCAGCTCGTGATGGGGTTCACGATTATTGCGGAGGGGAGTGTGTGGAATACCATGCCGCCCCACACTCATCTGCGCCGTTCCGAGGTTTACTGTTACTGTCGACTCTCCCCCGAATCGGTCGTGATGCACTTCATGGGACCACCTGATCAAACCCGACATTTAGTAGTCCGAGATGGTGACGCGGTGATTTCCCCGTCGTGGTCGATCCATGCCGGCGCCGGCACCGGGGCCTATGCTTTCGTTTGGGGCATGGGCGGCGAAAATCAGGAGTTTAGCGACATGGATGTTGTTGCTATCAGCGAACTAAATTGAGCACTCTTTCCCCTCTGATTCTTATATGCAACTTTTCGATCTGACCGGCCAAGTGGCGGTGGTGACTGGAGCCTCCCGAGGAATCGGTGCGGCGCTGGCGGTGGGCTTAGCTGAAGCGGGAGCTGATGTCGCTTTACTGGCGCGCGGCAGCTGCGAAGAGACCCGTAAAGCGGTGCGGGAGACAGGACGCCGAGCGCTCTCCGTTTCAGTGGATTTGAGTAAAGCAGGTTGCGGAGCGGCGGCGCTCGGCACGGTCGCCACGGAGTTGGGTCGACCGAGTATCCTGATCAACAACGCCGGGATTATCCGACGGGCCGATTTCACCGACTACACCCGGCAGGATTGGGATGACGTCATGGCGACTAACCTCGATGCGGTCTTCGAATTGAGTCAGGCTTTTGCCCGCAAATGCGAGGACGCTGAAATGGGAGGGCGGATCATCAATATTGCCTCCATGCTCTCATTCCAGGGCGGTATTCGGGTCGTGGCTTACACGGCGGCGAAGAGTGCAATTTTGGGTTTAACGAGAGCCTTGGCCAATGAACTGGCATCCAAGGGAATCAATGTGAACGCCATTGCCCCCGGCTACATCGCCACGGAAAACACCGCGCCACTCCGGGCCGATGAAGCACGGAATAAATCCATCCTCGATCGTATCCCGGCCGGTCGGTGGGGTGAGGCTACGGATCTGGTAGGTGCCGCCGTTTATCTTTCTTCGTCAGCCGCGTCCTATGTGCACGGGTCCGTGCTTGCGGTGGACGGTGGCTGGTTGGCCAGGTAACGTTCCAGAGCCTGATTTGGAAAACCACGAAACGCACGAATGACACGAAAACTGGATGACTTTTATTGGGTTGGTCGGTTAATCGTTTCGTCACTACTCGGTGCGTAATTCCACCTCGATGACTCAGAGATCCAACTACTGCTTTCATGTATTTTTTGTGTTGTCTGGCCCGTCGCTGCGCTCGAAACGTGACCAATTCTGCCCTCGCTGATCAAGCTTAGTAAAAATTCTTAAACTCTGGGCGACTCCTAGGATCGCCTCATCCCCCCAATGACCCTGTTTCGTTCCCTTTTTCCAGTGGTTGGCTTTTTGTTATCGATGGCTTGCATCCCTGCGGTGATGGCCGATCGCGTCAGCGTGACGGTTTCCCACGACCTCATGGCCGCTCGACCGGCGGAAACCATCGTTCTACGGTTTGCCGAAGTTCGGGCTCGTCTCCCGGATGTGCGTCTCGATCATGTGCAAGTGCGTCGAGCCGACACCGGTGCCGTAGTGGCAGCCCAGGTCACAAATTTTGACCCCGATGACCGTCGGGCACTCTATGACGATCTCGTTTGGCAACACGATTTTGCCGCGGGGGAAACCTCCGCCACCTTTTTGATTGAAACGACCGATGCGCCGGTGCCGCCGTTTCAATCCAAGGTCTTCGCCCGGCATGTGCCGGAGCGACTGGACGACTTTGCGTGGGAAAATGACCGCATGGCTCATCGCGCTTACGGCCCCGGTTTGGATACGCCGGCCGCCGGTAAAAGTCAGATGATCAGCAGTGGCATGGACTACTGGTCCAAGCGCGTGCGTTACCCCATCGTGGATCGTTGGTATTTGAAAGGTCATGACGCCTATCACATCGATTCCGGCGAAGGCGTGGATAACTATTCCGTGGGCACAAACCGGGGAGTCGGGGGACTCGGGGTTTGGCATCAAGGCGCTTTGCGTCCATCGCATAATTGGTCCACCGCCCGAGTGCTCGCCAATGGACCGATTCGAGCGGTGGTCGAGTTGGATTATGAACCTTGGGATG
>CAXBOL010000710.1:0-3236 GCA_963977295.1 uncultured Opitutaceae bacterium | reverse complement strand
CACATCAGTGCCGGCGCGGTGCTCAAATTCTCCACCGACCCGGCGGATTACCCGATGGTCTATACGCGATGGGAAGGGGTTGAGTGTATGAATTACTCCTCGCTCATTTATGCGTGGAAACAGGAAAACATTGCGATCACGGGCACCGGCACCTTGGACGGGCAGGCCGATTGGGATAACTGGTGGAGCTGGAATCACAAGGCAGCGGGTCAACCCACCAAACAGGTCAAGGACCGCAATCAACTGATCGCCTGGGGTGAAGCCGGCGTGCCGGTGGAGCAACGCGTGTTTGGCCCCGGGCACTATTTACGCCCCAATTTTGTGACGACTTATCATTGCGAGAACATCCTCATCGAAGGCGTCACCATCATTCGTTCTCCCATGTGGGAACTGCATCCGACCTTGTCGCGCAACATCACCGTGAGAGGGGTGAACATTAACAGCCACGGCCCCAACAACGACGGCTGTGATCCGGAGTCGTCATCGGATATTTTGATTGAAGACTGCGTGTTCGATACGGGCGACGACTGCATCGCCATCAAGTCGGGCCGCAACAACGATGGGCGTCGGGTCAACGTGCCTTCGGAGAATATCATCGTGCGCAACAGCATCATGAAAGACGGCCACGGTGGGGTAGTGCTCGGCAGCGAGTGCTCCGGTGGCATCCGCAATGTCTTCATCGAAAACTGCGTCATGGACAGCCCCAACCTTGATCGTGCCTTGCGCTTCAAAAACAACGCGGTGCGTGGCGGCGTGTTGGAAAATGTCTTCATGCGAAATGTGACCGTGGGCCAGGTGGCGGAAGCGGTGCTGACGATCGACCTGCTTTACGAAGAAGGTGCCGCCGGTGAATTCATGCCCATTGTGCGCAACGTCGAGATCGACAATGTCACCAGCACCGGAAGTCCGCGCGTGATGTTCATCAAGGGCTTTGAGGGTGCGATCATTGAAAACATCCGGATCAAAGACAGCACCTTCCGGGGCGTGACCTCGGCCGAAGTGCTTTCGCATGCTGGCAAAGTCATGTTTGATAACGTGACGATTGAACCGGCTACGAAAGTGAGTGGACGCAATTCGGTTCCTCCGCCCGCGGCCTCCCCAGCGCCGGCGCCTTAACCCGAGCTGGCGATTTTCACCCCCCCGGAACGACCTCGCCAATAATTTTGGGACTGGCTCGAACGCCGAAGGCCGTCAAGTTGGGGGTTCCCCCTAGTTTTTAAATTTCCCTCATCATGCGTAAAGAAACCTCATTTCTCGCGGTTGGCCTCGTGCTCGGTGCGTTAGTGACCGCGACGTGTTTCGTGTTCATTCAACGGTCTAATCGTCTCGCGGGCAATGGCAGCGCCCGGACCGTGCTCAAGCTCGGACACGCCCTGGACCAGTCTCATCCGGTGCACGCGGGTATGGAGTTCATGGCCAAACGCCTCGAAGAGATTTCCGGCGGCACCATGGAGTTGCAGATCTTCCCCAATGGACAGTTGGGATCTGAACCCGAAACGGTCGAGCAGCTCCAGCGCGGGGCCCTCGCCATGGTGAAGACCTCCGCCGCGGCGATGGAGGGGTTTGTGCCGGAAATGGCGGTCTTCGGTCTGCCTTACCTGTTTCGCGACAACGATCATTATTGGAAGGTGTTGAATGGTCCGATCGGCCAGGAATTGCTCGCCGCCGGAGCTCCGGTCGGCATTCACGGCTTGTGTTATTACGATTCCGGCAGTCGGAGTTTCTACACTATCGATGGCCCCGTGTTGGATCCGAGCGCACTGAAGGGGGAGAAAATTCGCACGCTGCAAAGTCGGATGGCCATGGATCTCATTTCCACCCTCGATGGGGCCCCCACGCCGATTCCGTGGGGGGAACTCTACACCGCGCTGCAACAGCGTATGGTCGATGGGGCCGAAAATAATCCGCCCAGCTTTCTCTCCAGCCGCCACTACGAAGTGGCCAAGCACTATTCGCTCGATGAGCACACCCGCATACCGGACATGGTGATCTTCAGCCAGACGATTTGGGACCGGCTCAGCCCCCAGCAACAAGCGTGGATCAATCAAGCCGCGGCGGAGTCCGTGACGTTTCAACGCCAACTTTGGGAGGAAAAAACAATCGAGGCGCTCGCCGAAGTCGAGGCCGCGGGCGTGAAGATTTATTATCCTGACAAGGCCCCGTTCGTTGCGGCCAGCGCCCCGCTTTACGAGCAATTCAAGGGCACGCCCATCGGTCGGGTGGCCGAGCGTATTCGGGAGGTAAAATGAGCGATCGTATCGGAAGCGAACTCAGTTCGGCGGTCTCCCGCTCGCGGTCGAATTATTGTAGCCGGGGTTGTCGACCCCGGTCGGATGAAGGACTGGTGAACGCACCGGGGTTGTCGACCCCGGCTACAGCGCTGACCACCACTGTGATACTCAACCCAGCGGAGGGCGAAGCATGAGCGATCAACTCGGAAACGAAACCAAGTCATCCAACCGCATCTGGGCGGGGTTTGTGACCAGCTTGGAATGGCTCACCATCGTGCTGTTTGCCGTGCTCACCCTGGATGTGTTGTGGGGCGTGGTGTCGCGCTATGTCGTCGGCTCCCAAAGTCGGTGGACTGAAGAACTCGCGATCTATGCGCTCGTCTGGGTTTCCCTGCTCGGTGCGACCCTCATGTTCCGGGAACGAGGGCATCTCGGAGTCGATTATTTTGTCGGCAAACTTGATCCCGCCGCCCGGCGCTGGTGTGCGGTCGTAGCGGAGTTCGCGGTCATCATTTTCGCTGCGTTCGTGCTCGTCTACGGTGGATGGATGCTGGTGATCGAGACGCTGCGTTCCGGCCAGGTCACTCCGGCCATGGGGTGGAAGGTGGGTTACCTTAATATCGTGGTGCCGTTGAGCGGACTCTTCACGATCGCGTTTTCCATCGAACACTTGGTGACCGGTCGCACCACGGCATCGGCAGATGACATTGGAAAGGAAATTCTATGAGCGTCGAAGTCCTGATTTTGTTGGTGCTTTTTGTGGGTCTGCTCGTGCTCAACGCGCCGGTCGCGGTGTGCATTGGGCTGGCTGCGGCCGGCACCCTGGTGAGTTTGGGCGACGGCTCCAACGGCTACGTCATGGCGCAGCGCGTGTCTTCGGGCATTGCCAGTTTTCCGCTGCTGGCGATTCCCTTTTTTGTGCTCGCGGGCGGCTTGATGGGGGAGGGCGGCATGGCGCGAAGGCTGACTAATATTGCCTTCGCCATGGTGGGTCGCCTGCCCGGT
>CAXBOL010000709.1:0-3238 GCA_963977295.1 uncultured Opitutaceae bacterium | reverse complement strand
CTCGACTGCGGATGCTCGGTTTTGTGCGGCCCTCGCCCGCGGCTTGCGGATTGAATACGCGACCGATCGTTGGATGAGCCCACCGAGCGAGGTCAGCGAGGCGACCGCGCGGGACGCCCGAAATACATTTTTGGCGACGGTGAGGAAATCGAATCGGGCCCGACTGATTTGGACCGGACATCAGCAGGATGACATCGCGGAATCGATGCTGATGCGTTTGGCCCGGGGTAGTGGGACGGGTGGACTGGCGGCGCCGCGACCGGTGCAGGACTGGGCGAGTGCGGGGTTGAGATTACGGCCCCTGTTGGATCTGAGCCGAGCGCAGTTGCGCGAAGCGCTCCGGGCGGTGGGGGCAACTTGGCGAGAGGATGAATCTAATCAAAGCCCGTCATATTTCCGCAATCGATTGAGAAACCAAGTGGTGCCGGGGTGGATCGACGCGGCGGGGCGAGACGCCTTGGCCGGGGCGGCGACGGCGCGCGAACGCTTGGCGGAGGACGATGATGCACTGGAGGCCTGGCTGCAGGAGCTCGCACCCTGGGCGGCAGATGGGAGCCTTTCGCTGAAGTTGCTGAGCGGGCGGCCGGTGGCGCTGTGGCGGCGAGCGTTGCATCGCTGGGTGTTGGCCCAAGACGATCCCGGGGATTTGTCGCGGCGCGGATTCGAACACTTATTGGCATTGGCGCAAAAAGGAGCCACCTGTCGCTTCAGTCTCGGCAAAGCCGGATTTGTGAAAATCAGGAAGGGTCGCTTAAGTTTTGAGAAACTTTCCTGCTAAAGTGGGGTATTTCTATGCGTCACCCTGTAATCTCTATTGGCGGCTCCGTTGACTTCTGTCAGCTGAGCCTACACGTTTTTCCTTCAGTCCCTAGAACTTGATGTCCGATCCCAATCCAGACAAGAAGCGCAAGCCGCTCCGCCCATCCTCTCCTGATCGTTTCCAGATGCCTAAGGTGTTCTTGGTTTGGATCATAATCATCGGCGCGGTTTCCGCCCTGTGGTATTTTAGCCCGAACAATACCTCGCCTCCGGCGCAGGTGAAAATCGCGGAGCTGGTTCAGCTGGCTAACGATGGCCAAGTCGCCTCCGGGGTGATTCAGCCCGAGTTGTCGGGTGGACGTGATTGGGCAGTCATCTCCGGTAAGACCCATAACCCCATCTTCACCAACGACAAAGGTGAGAAAACCGCGGCCTTCAGCGGCTCAGGTCGGTTGACGGACACCAATCTGGAAAAGCTCCAAGCTACCGGCCTGTTTGATGAGCGCCCGGCCACGACCGTGTGGTCTCAGATGTTGGGCCAGATCATTCCGTTCGTGGTGATCATCGGTCTGCTGTATTTCCTCTTCGTGCGTCAGCTCCGCAACGCCGGCAAAGGCGCGATGAGCTTCGGCAAGAGCAAGGCCAAGATGATGCAGCGGGAGCGCGAGAAAGTGAATTTCAAAGACGTCGCGGGCTGTGACGAGGCCAAGGAAGAAATCGCCGAGGTGGTCGACTTCCTCAAGGACCCCAAGAAGTTTCAAAAAATGGGCGGCAAGATTCCCAAGGGCGTGCTGCTCGTCGGTCCTCCGGGCACGGGTAAAACGTTGCTCGCCAAGGCGGTCGCAGGCGAAGCGGATGTGCCGTTTTTCAGTGTGTCGGGTTCGGACTTTGTGGAAATGTTTGTGGGGGTAGGCGCGAGCCGAGTCCGCGACATGTTTGAGCAAGGTCGGAAGAACGCGCCTTGTATTATTTTCATCGATGAAATCGACGCAGTCGGTCGCCAGCGTGGCGCCGGAGTCGGCGGCGGTAATGACGAGCGCGAACAGACGCTCAATTCATTGCTCGTTGAAATGGACGGTTTTGATACGGCCGAAGGCGTGATCATCGTCGCGGCGACAAACCGTCCGGATGTGCTCGACAGTGCGTTGCTTCGACCAGGACGTTTCGATCGCCAGATTCACGTCGACGTGCCTGATTTGGTGGGACGGGAACAGATTCTCCGAGTGCACGCACGGAAGATCTCGTTGTCCGATGATGTTGATTTGACCGCGATTGCCCGAGCCACAGCCGGAATGTCCGGGGCTGACTTGGCGAATTTGTTGAACGAAGGCGCGCTGCTGGCAGCCCGGCGAAATAAGAAGAAGGTCGAGGCCATCGACATGGAGGATTCCCGGGAAAAAGTGTTGTTTGGTCGCGAACGTCGCCGGGTAATGGACGATGCCGAGAAGAGCATGACGGCCTACCACGAAGCGGGGCATGCCCTGATCGGCGCATTGCTCAACGATGATTGGTTGCCCATTCACAAAGTCACCATTTTGCCCCGTGGCCAAGCTCTGGGTATGGCCATGTATGTGCCGCGCAAAGAGATGCTGAGTTATCACAAGAAGCGCCTCTTAAACACCATCGCATCAGGATTGGCCGGTCGGATCGCGGAGGAACTCGTTTTTGATGACATTTCCAACGGGGCGGCCAGCGATATTAAGCAGGTCACTCGCACGGCGCGCCACATGGTGTGTGACTGGGGCATGAGTCCGTTGGGGCCGATTGCCTACGGGGAAAATCAAGACACCGTATTTTTGGGTCGCGACATTACCCGTCACGAATCGTTCAGTCAGGACACGGCCCGGTTGATCGACGATGAGGTGAAGAAAATCATCAACGAGCAATACGAGCGGGCGACCAAGATCCTCATGGAACGTCGAGCCGCGCTCGATGCCATTGCCGCAGGCTTGCTCGAACACGAAACCCTCGAAGGTAAACACATCATGGAGATCCTCGAACACGGTGAGATCCGCTCGGTCGTGCACTCATCGTTACCTCCTCCGATTGAACCGGAAGAAAAGCCCAAAGGTGGGAGCAAAGTCGGCAAACCTTCCGCCGAAACCGACATGGGCGGTGCAGGGAGCCCGGCACCCAGCCCAGCCTGAGGCTTCGCGCCGGTGGCGCGAAGCCAGTTGAAGATTTAAGAGTAGGCCGCGTGGGGCGGGGGAGGGTGAAAGGCTGAAAAACTGAAAGGCTGAAAGGCTGAAACGGGAGCGCACGTGGTGGTGCGGAGGCGGGCTTCGCATGCAAAGCCCCGACTATGAGGCGACCTGGCAGCGCGGGGCGGAACGGCCCGCTCAACTGGAATGGACTGTTGGTATTTGTAGGAGCCGCGCTTGCGCGCGATGAACCCGGTTGCGGCGGTCGGTGATGCGATGAACCTAAATTCCGCAGTTGAAGTGGGTCACCGAGATCACGGAGGTTTGGATAGAGTTCA
>CAXBOL010000708.1:0-3242 GCA_963977295.1 uncultured Opitutaceae bacterium | reverse complement strand
AAAACTCTTTGCTGCCGGCCCAGATCTACTCAGGGGTAGAATGCGAGTCTTCCGGGCGGCAACTTTTCGAATCTTACGGCCAGCAAACAAAAGGTAGAGCGGCACCCCCAGGTAAGGAATCAGCACGACCACCAGCAGCCATGCCAAGGTGTTACCGGGTTGGCGGCGCTCGCTCAGGAGTCGGGCGATGACAAAAAGCGCCAAAACAAAGCCTCCCACGGTGAGAAGATGGGACCAAATGCTGGTGGTTACGACATCGGCAACTTCGTCTGTCATGGTTGGAAACGAGGGCTAGCGTAATCTACATGATGCCGGGACACAACGGAATTGAGCGGAAGGGGCGAGTTCATGTCGGGGTTTAACCCGACCGAACTTGGCTGGAGTAACGTTCTAACTCAATCATTTGCAAAATTTATCGGAACAAAAAGGTTACAAGAGTGATCTCGCGGGTTGCGGCATATCCAGTTCGGCGTCTCCGTTAACTCCCTTCCCCTTCAACATGAAAGTTTTCCCCACATTTCTTAGCGGTTTACTCCTGAGCCTGAGTTTTGGTTTAGGGTGGTCTCAAACCGACCGGATTGATTTTCCGGCCGCCAGTCCGGCTGCCCTTATCCGGCAAAAAGTGGGACTCACAAATTTTGAGATTATCTACTCTCGACCGAGTGTGAAAGGTCGCGAAATTTTTGGTGGACTGCAGGCCTTCGGAACGGTGTGGCGCACGGGGGCCAACGCGGCCACGAAGATCAGTTTCGATACGGCCATTGAACTAGCGGGTAAGCCGGTCGCGCCGGGGACCTATGCGCTGTTCACGATTCCCGAGAAGGGCAAGTGGACCATCATCCTGAATCGGGAAGCAGATCAATGGGGAGCATTCAACTACGATGCCGAGCAAGATGTCGTGCGCGCGGAAGTTGAGGCCGAGTATGACGCGGAAATGAGGGAAACACTGTCGCTCAACTTCGACACCCTGCGCGATGAATCGGCCAGCCTCGTGATCAGATGGGAGAATGTTAAAGTGTCCGTGCCGATCACGGTCGATGTCCAAACGCGTTTAGTGCCCCAGATTGAGTCGGTCATGTCGTCGGGTAAAGAACAGCGGGACTACATCTATTTTCAATCAGCCGGCTTCTACTATGATCATGGGCTGGATCTGCGGAAAGCCGCCAAGTGGATCGATTTGGCGCTCAAGCAAACCCCCAACGCGTTTTGGATGCTTCATCTCAAGGCAAAAATTCACGCCAAACTCGGCAACAAGGCCGAAGCCATCGCAGCCGCCACCGCGTCCACCAAATTTGCCGTGGCGCAAGAGGGAGAGGAGAGCGGTTACAAGAAGATGAACGACGCACTACTCGCCGAACTGAAATAAAGCGGCGACACTTACGACACCTCATTTAGCTGAATCTATTTTTTCGCATGACCACTTTTGCTGAACATCAAGCGGCACCGAATTCCGAAGCGGACGATGAAGCCAAGACCGGGTTGCCGGGAGTTCCCAGTTGGCGGGGCGTTTACGTCCTGGTAATGGTTGTCTTTGTCGGATTAGTCGGGGCCATGTCGCTCTTCCAGCGGTTTTTCTCATGACCGCAATCGACTACATCGTGCTGTTCGGCACCATCTTGGGCATCGCGGCCTACGGCGTTTGGGCGACTCGCCGACTCGGCGGTCTAGATGCCTACCTGAAAGGGGATCAACGTATTGGATGGGGCACTATCGGTCTGTCGGTCATGGCCACTCAGGCCAGTGCGATCACGTTTCTGTCGACGCCAGGACAGGGGTTCGAAAGCGGGCTAGGTTTCGTGCAGAATTACTTCGGCCTGCCGCTGGCTTTGATCATCGTGGCGGCCGTTTTTCTGCCCATCTATCGCAGGCTTAAAGTCTACACGGCTTACGAATATCTGGGGAAACGATTCGACGGTAAGACCCGCTTGCTCGGCGCGGGTTTGTTCCTGTTGCAAAGAGGATTGGCTGCCGGGATCACCATTTACGCTCCCGCCATTATCGTGTCTTCGGTGTTAGATTGGCCGCTCGGTCTAACGGTGCTGGGCACAGGCGTCCTGGTAGTAATCTACACGGTGACAGGGGGGAGTGAAGCGGTGAGTCTCACCCAACGTTACCAGATGAGCGTGATCATGATCGGCATGGGTATTGCCTTCGTGGTAGTGCTGTTGAAATTACCCAGCCATGTGTCGGGTTCAGATGCGTTGGCCGTCGCCGGGGCGATGGGAAAACTCAATGCGGTGAACTGGAGTTTCGACATCAACGAACGCTACACGGTGTGGTCGGGTATTTTTGGTGGTCTGTTTTTGTCGCTATCTTATTTCGGCACCGACCAATCACAGGTGCAGCGTTATCTGACCGGAAGATCGCTGCGCGAAAGTCGCATGGGCTTGATGTTTAACGCGGTGCTCAAGATCCCCATGCAGTTTTTCATTTTGCTGCTGGGGGTTTTCGTGTTCGTTTTTTATCAATTCGAGCGTCAGCCCGTGTTCTTCAATGAGGCGATCTGGTCGGAGCAACGGCAGGGGGCGCACGGCGCTGAACTCGGTGAAATCGAAACTCGCTTTGATACCTTACAAGCCGAGAAAGAGCAGGCGATCGATGCATTTTTGATGTCTCGCGCGAACCAGGATACCGCCGCGACCGATGCGGCGCGCGACCGGATGGTGAGTTTGCAAAATGCCTCCAAGGAGATTCGCGGCGAGGCCAAGGCGGCACTGACCGCAGCGAATGCAAACATCAAAGCCAGCGACTCGGATTACGTGTTCATCACCTTTGTGTTGGAGCAGCTGCCGAACGGTCTGGTGGGATTGTTGATTGCCGTGATTTTCTGCGCGGCGCTGTCCTCTACGGCGTCGGAACTCAATGCCTTGGGCTCGACCACCACGGTGGACATTTATCGACACGTTTTCCGGCCTGATGCAGACGATGCCCACAGCTTGTCGGCCTCCAAGTGGTTCACGGCCATGTGGGGAGTGGTGGCGATCTCATTCGCACTGTTTGCCAACCTCGTCGAAAACTTAATCGAGGCCGTAAACATCCTCGGATCGATTTTCTACGGGGTGGTGCTGGGGGTCTTCCTCGTTGCCTTTTTCTTCAAGCACGTGCGCGGCACCGCAATCTTTTGGGCGGCCCTAATCGCACAAGCTCTCGTCATCGTGTTGTTCTTCGAACTTACCATCAGTTATCTCTGGTATAACTTTATCGGCTGCGGGTTGGCCGTGGGATTGGGGCTTCTTATTCAA
>CAXBOL010000707.1:0-3251 GCA_963977295.1 uncultured Opitutaceae bacterium | reverse complement strand
TTTATTCTCTTCGTCATAAACGAAAGCCAAGCCACCGCTCATGCCGGCCCCGAAGTTTTTACCCGTCGGCCCCAGCACCACGATTAAGCCTCCGGTCATGTATTCGCCGCCGTGATCACCAATACCTTCGACGACCGCGGTCGCGCCGGAGTTGCGCACTCCGAAACGTTCGCCGGCCCGACCAGCGAGGAAGATGTGGCCGCCCGTCGCTCCGTAGAGACAGGTGTTACCGGCGATCGATTGCTTGTGCCACTCAAAGGTCGAGTTGTCGCGGGGACGAACGATGATCTCGCCACCGTTGATGCCTTTGCCGACGTAATCGTTGGCTTCGCCATTCAAGGTGAGCCGGATTCCATTCACAAGGAAGGTGCCAAACGATTGTCCAGCCGAACCCGTAAAGGTGAGATCGATGGTGCCCGGCGCGAGTCCTGCGTTGCCCTTTTGGTAGGCAATCTGGCCTGCGAGGTGGGTGCCGATGTCACGATTGACGTTGGTGATCTTGTAGCGTGCGACCAAGCGAGCCGACTTGCCCAGAATCACATCACGGGCTTCCTGCAAAATCGCCTCGTCGAGTGAACCTTCACCGCCAAAGCGCTCGTTGCGCTCGCGTTGGTGATAACGCTCGGCTTCGCCCGAAGGATCCGGATTGTGCAACAGGCCGGAGAGGTTGATGAGCTTGGTCTTCGGGTTCGAAGGATCATCGATTTGCTCGAGCAGATCCACCCGACCAATGATGTCGTTGATCGAACGTGCCCCGAGTTTGGCCAAATAAAGGCGCACGTCTTCGGCGACCGCATTGAAGAAGTTGATGACGTTTTCCGGCTTGCCCCGGAACTTCGCTCGCAGGTCTTCGCGTTGCGTGGCGACGCCCACCGGACACGTATTCAAATGACAAACCCGGAACATCGCACAGCCCGCGGCAATGAGCGCCGCCGTGCCGAAGTTGAACTCTTCCGCGCCCAGGAGTGCCGCGATCACGATGTCGCGCCCCGTCTTCATGCCGCCGTCCGTGCGTAGCACCACCCGGCCGCGCAGCCCGTTTTGCATCAGCACTTGATGGGCTTCGGCAACTCCGATTTCCCACGCCGAGCCGGCATTTTTGATCGAGGCGAGAGGTGAGGCCCCGGTGCCACCATCATGACCCGAAACAAGCACGACGTCGGCGTAGGCTTTAGCCACCCCGGCAGCGACGGTGCCAACGCCGGAAGACGATACGAGCTTCACGCACACTTTGGCGCGCGGGTTCACCTCTTTCAGGTCGAAGATGAGCTGCGCCAAATCCTCGATGGAGTAAATGTCATGATGCGGCGGCGGGGAAATGAGTGTCACCCCCGGCACGGAGAACCGCAGTTTCGCGATCATCGGCGATACCTTGTGACCGGGCAATTGTCCGCCTTCACCGGGCTTGGCGCCCTGCGCCATCTTGATTTCGATCTCCTTGGCGTTGGCCAGATATTCGGCGGTGACACCAAAGCGACCGGATGCGACTTGTTTGATCGCGGAGTTGGCGTTGTCGCCGTTCTCACGCTGAGAGTAGCGCTCGGGATCTTCACCGCCTTCGCCGGAATTGGACTTGCCGCCGATTCGGTTCATGGCGATCGCAAGGGCCTCGTGGGCTTCTGGCGAAAGCGCCCCCATCGACATACCGGCCGTGGTGAAACGCTTGCGGATGTCTTCGATGCCTTCGACTTCGTCGAGTTCGACCCCGTTTTCCGGGAAGCGGATTTTCAGCAAGTCCTTCAACGCCACCGGCTGGTGGTCGTCGGCTTGTTCCTTCCAAGGTTGGAATGCTTCGTAGTCTCCGCCCCGGTTGAACTTGTTCATCGAAGCGATAAGCTTCGGGCTCCACGCGTGGTATTCGCCTTCGCCACGCTTGTTGACGCGGTAGTAACCTTCGGGTTTGAGTTCGGGAGTCGCGGGCTGACCGACATTATCGGGATCAGCGGAGTCGAGCGGCGGAAATGCATTGGCATGCCGCACCAGCGTCGCTTCACCGATCTGCAGATAATCCACGCCACCGATCGGCGAGGGCACGCCGAAGAAACACTCTTCGATCACTTTGTGCGAAACACCCAACGCTTCAAACATCTGCGCGCCACGGTAACTGTAGAGGGTCGAAATACCCATCTTGGCCATGATCTTGCGCAGCCCCGCTCCGATTGCCGTGGCGTAGTTCGAACACGCTTGGGCGGGAGTCGTGCCTTCACCCGCTTGGCCGTCGAGTGCCAGTCGAGTCATGATATCGAAGGCCAAATACGGGTTCACCGCGTTGACCCCCATGCCGAGCAAACACGCGATCTGATGCACTTCACGCGCTTCACCGGTTTCAGCCACCAAGTCGCACCGCACGCGCACGCCGGCCCGAATCAAGTGCTGATGCACCGCCCCCACCGCCAGCAACATAGGCAACGCAGCCTGGTCGCGTGATACCCCACGATCGGAAAGAATAATTATCTTGGCCCGCGATTCGTTAACTGCGGCTACGGCGGCTTCAGCCAGAGCCTTGGCGGCAGCCTCAACCCCTTCAGCTCCCGCGGCTACGTTGAACAAAACCGAGAGGCGGGTCACGCGTCCTTCGAGAAAATCGATCTTATCAAACGCCGCGAGTTCATGATTGAACAAGATAGGGGTTCCCACCTCCACCAAGCCCGCGGTCTTGGGCAACTCCTCGAATAGTCCGAGGCGTCCGCCCATGAACATCGAGAGCGACATGACGGCCTTTTCCCGAATCGAATCGATCGGCGGGTTGGTCACCTGCGCGAAGAGCTGCTTGAAGTAGTTATAAAGCAGGCGTGGACGGCGCGAGAGCACGGCCAGCGGAGTGTCCTCGCCCATCGATCCCGTGGGCTCTTTGCCCTCGGCGAGAGGCTGCAACACCATTTCGAGCTCGTCGGTTTCGTAACCAAACGCGATCTGTTGCTCGATTGACGGCGACGGCAGTGCCACGTCGGTCGGGGCCGGACCCGCGACTTTATGCAGGCTGACAAGGTGCTCCTCACACCAAGACTTGAAAGTGGGGTCTTCGGTGAAGCGTCCCTTGATTTCGTGGTCGTGATAAAAACGTTGTTCCTTGAAATCGATCGCGATCATGCGACCCGGCCCGAGGCGTCCGGCCTCCACTACTTTGCCGGGAAAGTCGAAGACCAGCCCTGCTTCCGAGGCGAGAATCACATACCCGTCGTCGTAGATCTTGTAGCGGGCCGGGCGCAGACCGTTACGATCGAGGGCCGCACCGATCATCTTGCCGTCAG
>CAXBOL010000706.1:0-3252 GCA_963977295.1 uncultured Opitutaceae bacterium | reverse complement strand
GACGCCGTCGCCATTGGTGTCGCTGAGGACGCGCACGACCTCGGTCTCTACGGCAAGCTCTTCGGCTTGGTCGCCAAAGACATTGTCGATCATCTTGATGCGATCGTCGAGGGAAGTCAGTGCGAGCTCGTGTTCGAGCATTGGCATGTAGTCGCGGATATCGAGCACACTGGAGCGGTAGCGGTGTGTTTCAGAAACGAAGACTCGGCCTTGTTCATCGAAGGCGAACGCAACCGGGTTGGACAGCATAGGCTCGGCGGCCCATAGCTTGACTTCGAATTCGTCGGAAATACGGAACTGAGAAATTGCACGCTCGGCGGCATTCGACGCCGGAGTCATTATCGGTTCGGGGAGTCGGGGTTCGTCACCCTTGAGGGTGAGTTTGGGATACGGCGGCAACACGGCGGACGCAGTGAGCGCGCCGAGTAACAAGGGGATGAGGTAGGTTCGAGTGTTCACGGAAATTTTGACGTAAAAGAGCTGGTTTTCGCCCGCTTAGCGAATTCAAGCCACAGTTTTCCGGCTCTGACGCGGAATTCAGGGGTTAACGATAAACGGCGAACCGCTATGGCGGTCCGCCGTGGGTCAGCTTAGACAGAGCAGAGTTCGATTGCGCGCCGGAGGGCCTCGATCGGGTCGGCTTCGGTGGGAACAAACTCCTGACCCACAAAGCCGGTGTAGCCGATTTCGACCAAGGCACGCATCACGGCCGGGTAGTTGATTTCCTGTAGTTTGCCGTCCAACTCATTGCGGCCGGGATTGCCCCCGGTGTGGTAATGGGCGATCCATTTGTGATGATCCCGGATGGTGCGGATCATATCTCCCTCCATGATCTGCATGTGGTAGATATCGTAGAGGAGTTTGAAGCGTTCCGAGCCGACTTTTTCACAGAGCGAAACGCCCCAAGGCGTGCGGTCGCACAGGTAATCGGCATGGTTCACTTTGCTGTTGAGCAACTCCATGCAAAGGGTGACCCCGTATTTTTCGGCGATCGGCACGATCCGGGCGAGCCCTTGCGCACAGACCTCGAGCCCTTCGTCTTCAGGTTGTCCGTTTTTGTTGCCGGAGAAGACGATCATGTTGGGCTGACCGGCCTCGGCGACGAGGGGCAGCTTTGCTTCCATGAACGCGACGATGGCGTCGTGATTGGCGGCGTTGTTGAGGCCCTTGGTGATGCCGCCGGGGACGCCCCAGACCATGGCACATTCGAGGCCATGTTTGAAGAGGATGGGGAGTTCTTCCACATTGACCAATTCGACGGAATCGAGCCCGGCTTCTTTACCTTTGATGGCGAATTCTTCGAGGCTGTAGCCTTTATAGCACCATTTGCAGGCGGAGTGTTTGTATTTTCCGGTCAACATTTTGGCTTGAGCCGCGGGGCTGGTGGCCCGGGCGGAAGGGGAGATTAGAGCTCCCGCGGTGGCAGCAACGGCCGAGGCGGAAGCGAAGGTCTTGAGGGCGGATCGACGAGATATGGGGTGGGACACGGCGTAGAAATTGCACCATGCGCGGGCGCGAGACCAGACTGGAATTGGGTGAGTCGGCTACTTCCTGTCAGGGAAATTACGTTAAGGTGGAGAAATTTAAGGGAAAATCCTCGAAACGGGAACACCGGGCACCGCGCCCGGGTTGGGTGTTCATGCGGAATGCTTCGGAGCGCACCGGTTTCACGGACCGTCAGACTACGGCGCGCCCAGCGTGTCCTCCAAAGTCCCTACCCAGCGGAACGACGGAGGGCGGTCACGCCCTGCATGATCCACATGTGAAATCCGTGGTGGATGGGTAGGGACGGACCGCTGGGCCGTCCGCGCCTGCCTCTCCGCCGGAATCCATTGAGTCTGCCTCCCTTCAGTCGACCGTCAGCTTGCGGCGCGCCCAGCGGTCACGCCCTACCTATTCCAGCTATTCCGTATGAATAAAGCGATCTGCGTCAGTTCAGGGTCGAGATGAAATAACCGGCGGCCACAGCTGTGCCGATTACGCCTGCCACGTTGGGACCCATGGCGTGCATCAGCAGGTAATTGCCCGGATCATAGCGCTGACCCTCGGTGTGCGAAACGCGCGCTGCCATCGGCACGGCGGATACGCCTGCGGAACCAATCAGCGGATTAACCGGATTTTTGGGTGAAAGCACGTTCATCACCTTCGCCATCAGCACGCCCGAAGCGGTGGAAATGCAGAAGGCAATCACACCCAGAAGAATGATCTTGAGCGTCGAGGGGGCGAGAAAACTCTCGGCGCGCATGGTCATCCCTACGCTGGTGCCCAAGAAGATGGTGAGCACGTTGATGATTTCGTTTTGAGCCGATTTGACCAAGCGTTCAGTGACGGCGCATTCGCGGAGAAAATTGCCGAGCATCAACATGGCGATCAGCGCGGAAGCATCGGGCACCAAGAGAATACAGACGATCATCACCATGATAGAGAAGATGAGCTTCTCCAGCTTACCCACCTTGCGGAGGGACTTCATGCGGATCTTTCGTTCCTTGTCCGTTGTGAGCAGCTTCATGATAGGCGGCTGAATCAGCGGCACCAAAGACATGTAACTGTAGGCAGCCACAGCGATGGCGCCGAGTAACTCGGGGGCGAGTTTGTTGCTCAGGAAGATCGCCGTAGGACCGTCGGCACCGCCAATAATGCCGATGGAAGCGGCTTGTTTGGTGGTGAAGCCGAGCAAAGTCGAACTGAAGAAGGTGATGAACAGGCCCGCCTGGGCCGCGGCTCCCAGCAGCAAGGTGCGAGGCATGGCGATGAGCGGACCGAAGTCGGTGAGCGCGCCCACCCCCAAAAAGATGAGGGGCGGGAAGAGCTCGAGCCGGACGCCCTGGGAGATGAAGTCGAACAAACCACCTTCGACCTTTTTGACGTGCATGGTTTGCACGCCTGCAGGCGAGTCGGCGGCGACGTGCTCCCCGCCGAGCGCTTCCATTTCGATATTGAATGTGCCCGATTCGTAGACCCCAGGAGCCGTTTCCTCAACCGAGATGATGCCTCGGGTCGGTAAGTTGGCGATGAGGGCACCGAATGCGATCGGCACCAGCAGTAAAGGTTCAAAGCCTTTGCCGACGGCGAGCCATAGCAGCACGGTAACAATCACCCACATGGCTAGCATGGGGAGCGTGACCTGAGCGAATCCGGTGGTGTGGATGAAATCTAGTAAGTTCTGAAGCATGGTAGTGCCTTATCGAACGCGGTGAGAGGAAAAGTGTTCGCGTCGGCCCTCGCTGGCCCAGTTCTGGGCTCCGGCGGCGG
>CAXBOL010000705.1:0-3255 GCA_963977295.1 uncultured Opitutaceae bacterium | reverse complement strand
GACATAGACTGTCAGGGTAGAGCGCCACTCTCTATCAAAATCTGCTCGGCCTATATCGCCGTAGGCATAAGGGTTCTGACTAACCCCAATTTCTATCGTTGCCATGATGGCACCTTCCTATTTAGTTTCTACGTTCAGAGTTGCCGTCAGCACGGGGGCTGGCGCTGGCAGTGGAGGCGGGCCTGCAAGGCTGGCGTGCGTTGCGGGCGGTGGGGGTATTGGCCGGAATCGTGATTGTGACCGCCTGGATTCCGACGGGTCTCATCAGTGCGATGAACGCCAAGCATTATGGTTGGTTTGGGGCGGTGGAGTTTCGGGCCAGTGAATTCAAAGACGCTTACGGAGCGCTGACTCGGGTGACGGTGGGACCTGATTTGGCTCTGGTGCCGGTGACGACTGAAGCAAGGCAGGCGATTTACGAAGTGAGCCCCGCGTTTGCGGAATTACGGCCGCATTTGGAAGTGGGCGGAATGGCCGCGAAGTGGATGAATCATGATCTCTATCCGGAGCACGGTGGAGACTATTTGGCCGGGTGGTTTATCTGGGCCTTTCGCGATGCGGTGACGGCGGCGGGTCATGGGAAAACGCCTCAAGGATTTATCGATTACTGTCGAAAACTGGCTGACGAAGTGAATGCGGCCTGCGATGACGGGAGGATTCAATCGACCGGATCACGTTCGGGGTTTTTGTCGCGATGGCACTCTGATTATGGAGTGCGCCTCAAGGGCGAGTGGCGGACTTATTTACACGAAGCGTTGTACAAACAAGGCTTCGAAACGATTGTGCCCTCCAGTGACGGCACGGATGATGACATCCGCTATTTTGTGGATTTGACCTACGACAATTTGAGTCCCTCGACTCGAGCGACGTATTTCCACAAACCGGATCAGATAAAGCTCAATGTGGTTAAATTGGATACGCTGCGATCCATCGCGAACGCCTTGCGCGGTAAATTCTATGTCGTATTTTGCGTGGCGGGAGTGGTCCTGGTGATCCGCGTCGTTCAGCTCGGGGTGCAGCGGCGTTGGTCGTGGCAGGGGTGGTTGGCGTTGGCCGTGATTGGCTCGGCCCTAGCCGAAATCACGATCAACTTTCTGGTGCACATCATGGCGTTCGATAACATCGCACCGCCGGCATTCGCGCCAGCCTACCCGTTGGTGCAACTTGCGGCGATTTTGGTGCTATTCGATGCGGGGCGGGCTTGGGTATTGCCCTTGGCTGAGCGCGTTAAGATCGGGGAAAAGATTAAGCAGTTATGGGTGAAGAAGTCCGATACGACTGATGCGGCTGCTTATACGATCAGCCCGAATGAATGAGACTAGTTTTAACGCAAAGTCACCAAGCTGGTAAGACCGCAAAGTTCAGCAGTTTAATAATTTGCTGCTCAACTCGGCGGCTCAACGACTTGGCGTTAAAGTTTAAATCCAAGCGGTGATTGGTATTAATCGGGCGCGAAGTTAAGGCCGAGACTGGCGCCGTCGGGCATGAAGCCCGACCCACCGGAGGATGTCCTGACCGATCCTGAAACCCCCAGTTCGTCACAGAGAGCACCGAGACAATCCAGAGTTGCACAGCGACATACGCAGCTGTTTAGGGAGAGTAGACATTCACCCAGTGGACAGGCCAACCTCGCGATCGATTCCACAAATCGCGCTCTGTGAACTCTGTGCCAATCTCCATGAACTCTGTGACCCACTCCGACTCCGGAATCCAGACCGATCGGTTACTCGGGTAGGCTGATGAACTGGAATGCTTGGTCTTCGTCGAGGTAGGCGGCGGCAAGTTCGTTGATTTCTTCCACGGTGATGGACTCGTTGTCGGTGTAGCGTGAGCGGGCCCAATCGAGGCGTTGAGGCATTTCTTGGGCGCTCGATAGAACGGCGTTGAGCCAGTAGCCATTGGTGCGGGCGCTTTCTCGCAGCCCGGTGAGGATCGGTTGGATCGCGCGGTCGAGTTCGTCGTCGCTGATCCCTTTGCGGTAGAGGTCGTGGGCGAGATTGCGGGTGACCTTGGCCAGTTTCTTGGCGTCGGGCGGGTCTACCTCCACGAAGGCATTGATTGAACCGTAGCCATCGTAAACATCACTCGTGCTACTGCCAGCCCCGGGACTGTAGGATCCGCCGAGTTCCTCGCGAACTTTGAGGCGGAGCCGGTCACTGAGAATTTGAGCCAACACGTTGAGCCGGCGGGCAATTTGAACGTCCTTGCCATCGGTGGTGGGCCAGAAGATCGAAACGATACCCTTGGGAATTTCCGTGGGCACGGTGAAGGTTTTGTCGAAAGGCTTGTCGGGGAAACTGACCTTGCGGCGTTCGGTGAACTGAGGTTTCGCCTTGCGGGGCGGGAGCGCGCCGAGGGTTTGCGCGACGGAGGTAATGGTGGCGTCGACATCAAGATCACCAACGATGCCGATTTCGATGGGGCCGGATTGGAATTCGGGAGTCAACCATTCGCGAACCTCTTCAAGCGTGCGCTGGGCGAGAGTTTCTTGCGAGGGCAGGCCAAAGCGAATATCGCCATCGGCGAGGAGACGCGGCACTTTAGTTTGGAGCGGACCTTGGGGGAGGTGGTCGAGTCGAGTGAAGTATTGAATGATGGCCTTCATCATTTGACGGCCGGCCTCGGGGCGATAACCGGGATCTACGATGAACGCGGTGGCGAGCTGGAGTTGGAGCATCAAGTCGTCCGGGGTGGTGCCTCCGGAAAAAACAAACGCATCGTCATCAACGCCAAAACCGACGCCGACGTTGCGACCGGCAAGAATGCGCCGGAGGTCATCGCTGGAGTGTTTACCGAGACCGCCAGAGGTAAACGTGTTGGAGGCAAAGACGGCGAGGCCCTCTTGGTCGGTGGGTTCGGTGAGTCGACCACTGCCGATCCGAATGGTCATGCTGATGCTTTCGGCCGAGAAATCGGTTTTCTTGATGTTGAGTCGCACGCGGTTGGCGAATTCGACCAAGGTCAAATCGAGGTCTTCCACGTAGATCCGAGAGAACAGTTGTCCGGCGGGCCCGAAATCGTCGTAGGCAAACGGCTCTTCCTTGATTTCGGGAGGTGGTTCGAGCGTGGTGGCGCGAGCAGCCCGGAAAAGGGTCGCGATCGCGGCCTTGGGATCCTCGGTTTGGTTGGATCCCGTGTTACCGATGACGGTGACAAAGCGGTGTGGTGTGGCCCACGCGGTGCGGAAGGCGGCATCGCAGTCTTCGACCGTGATCTCCTCGAGTGCGGGGATGAAGAGATCGTAGTTGGTTTGCG
>CAXBOL010000704.1:0-3257 GCA_963977295.1 uncultured Opitutaceae bacterium | reverse complement strand
CCCCGGCCGATTTTGCTTCCACGGTCTTCTCCCTATGAAGCCCCTCATTGCCCTGCTGTTTGCCTCGTTGATGCTCACCTCGTGCTCAGTGCAGCCCGAGCCCAAGCTGCGTGCCCTCATCGTCGACGGTCAAAACAACCACAACGTCTGGCCCAAATCGACCTTCATGATGAAGGCCTATCTTGAAGCCACCGGTCGTTTCGAAGTGGAAATCCAGCGGTCCGCCACCACCTGGAAAGGCGACAAATGGCTGCCATCTTACCCCCTCACCACCCAGGCCCCCACCACCGACCTGCCCGAGCCGCAGCTCGATCCCGACTTCCATCCCAATTTCTCCGACTACGATGTCGTCATCTCCAATTTCGGTTGGAAAGCCGCCAGCTGGCCCGAAGCGACCAAAAAAGATTTTGAGACCTACATCGCCAACGGCGGCGGGCTCGTCGTGATTCATGCGGCCAACAACTCTTTTCCCGAGTGGGATGCGTTTAACAAAATGATCGGGGTGGGTGGCTGGGGCGGACGCAACGAAAAGAGCGGTCCCACCGTTTACTACAACAACGCCGGCGAACTCGTGCGCGACACCTCACCCGGAGGCGCTGGACACCATGGCCCGCAACACGACTACCAAGTCACTACGCGCGCCCCCGAACATCCCATCATGCAAGGAATTCCCGCAGTCTGGCTGCACACGCAGGACGAACTGTATGATCACTTGAAAGGCCCCGCCGAGAACATGACCATCCTGGCGACCGCCTATTCTTCGCCGGAGTTCAAAGGCACCGACCGTCATGAACCTGCCCTGATGGCGCTCGATTTCGGTAAAGGCCGCATTTTCCACTCCATCCTGGGGCACGACGACTACTCGTTCGCCTGCGTCGGGTTTATTACCACCTTTACCCGGGGCACCGAATGGGCCGCCACTGGCAAGGTCACTATCCCCGTTCCGGCCGATTTCCCCACCGCCGCGAAAGCTTCCCCCCGCCCCTTCGAAGGGCCGTGACACCATCGTTAATCTCGGCCGGAGCAAAGATCAGGCCGAGCGAGTCGAGATGATTTGCACCCTTCACTGACGGTTTCTTTGGATGGAAACCCCGCGATTCAACGGCCCTTTGGCCCGACTCTTTCGCACTTGGGCGGGATCTATCGTCACGCCTGATCCGTGGACGTCGACCGTCGACCGGGCCGTGCGTTCACGCGGTGCGGTTCCGGTTTGCTTAAACTGTCTTCACTCACAGCCCCGGCATACTTGGTTCTGCCCCCACTGTCATTTTCCCGGGGGAGAGTATACGTCAACGATGCCTTATCTCTACCTCTTTTCCTGGGGTGAAATATTGCGTCGAGGCGTGCTCGGCCCACCTGAAAAGAGCCTGCTGCGGGGAGTTGGCTTTTTCGTTTTGTCGCTACAAAGTTATGCGATATTCGCCCCCGCTTATTGGTATTGGATGACGCGGAAAGCTCAAGGGAGGCCAATCTGTAACACGTGTCCTCGCCCTCCTTTGATCGACAAAGATCAAGATCTACCTCCAACCTAGGACCCAGACGCCATGGCTCCCCCGAAACAATTCAACCCGCCTCCTCAAGTCGGCTTCACCGCCAAAGAGATCAAAGCCTTCCGTATTCACGCCATCATGACCGCCGCAATCACCGCCGGTATCTTTGTGCTCCTCCCGCCCGGGCTTAATTCCCTCGTCGGTGTGCTCTTTGGCCTGATCGTGCTCCCCCTTCCTGTCGTCGTGATCTACTTCCGACGCCGCGCTCAGCTCAAAAAAAGTCGAAGCCGAGACTGAACCTATCGCCTCCTGTCGGCGGCCCAAGAGGCCAGATGATACCAAGACCTTGAATTATTAGGATTCTGACATGGTCGGGACCCGAAGGAGAACGTAGTGCGATCCTTTGGCCCGCACCGGTCGGTTGGCTCAATGGAGGAGAGCGGGTTTGAGCACCGCCACTACGCCCTCAGCCTACCTGCCGGTTGTCACTTGAGTTGCATTAATCAAAGGGAGTGCTTGCTAAGCATGAACCCGGCAGCGTCGCCGCAGTTGGGCTCCCACCCTTTTTTTCGAACCCTTTTCAAAACGGCACGATGATTCCCTCACCTGCAGGTAACCCCGCGCCGCGCTTGACTCGGTTCGCGCCCTCCTCGACAACTCACTCTTCAATCACCTCAAAATTTATGGGACAACAGACCAACAAAATCCAAAAACGTAAACGCAGAGAAGCTTACATGAAGCGCAAGACCGCCGCCGCCAACGCGGTCGCGTCCAAATCCAAGGGCAAGAAGTAAGCTTTACCTCTCGTCTTTTTTCTAGAAACCGCAGCCCTCGCGCTGCGGTTTCTTGTTTTCCCCGACCGCCGTGCCCGTCATGTCTATCGGCGTGCGTATCGTGGTCTTCTCATTTCTTGTGCTGGGGTTCTTGACGGCCTGTGGGCCAAAAGTGGACCCCATGGACCGCCCGATCGACGCCGCCTCGAGTAGCGACTACCACCGCTGGCTAAATCGCTACGAACCCTCGCTGCCGTTTCCCTACCGCGACGCTTACCAGCATGCGATGGACACGCTGAGCTTGGAAATTGGCGTAACGCAGTCCGGCATCGGTTCCGCAGAACGTCGCGAGCGACTCCTCCAACTCATTGATGCCGCCACTCCAAGTCAGGTGATCGCCTTTGCCGAGTGGATTCGCCTCCACCGCTTGGCAATCGAATCCGCCATCGATCGGGAGATGCTGATCGCCAATCACCGCCAGGCCGCCGCGGTGCGTCTCGGCTCGGACAAAAGTATCGGGCAATCCATTCGTGGCCAGATTCACGCCATCGAGGTCCGCATCAACGATCGCGCTCAGGAGGCGAACGAGATTCTAAATACCCTCACCACTTTAATGCCGGACGTCGCGTCCGACTTTTGGCCCGCGAAAACCACCTCCACCGCCGCCCTTCCGGCCCAAATGGTGCTCGAACGTTGCCCCCGCCCCCAATTGTTGGGGCAACCCTCGGCCCCATGAGTCTCGCATTCAAGGAGTGGCACGCCATCGTCGGCGCCCTGGTTGCAGGTCGCCAATCGATCATCCTGCGCAAGGGCGGTATTGCCGAGGGCCGAGGCGGGTTCAAGATTCCGACCGAAAAATTTTGGCTCCTGCCCACTCGATTTCACGCCCAAGCGGAAAAATTAAAACCCGCGGCGACCCCATTTCTACCTCGTCCCGATGAACCCGAGCAGCTGACCGCCTACGCCGAGTTAATCCGCCACCGCTTCGTCGAGG
>CAXBOL010000703.1:0-3261 GCA_963977295.1 uncultured Opitutaceae bacterium | reverse complement strand
CCTGGTCTTGCTGGTCTCGGGGGGCGCGAGACTTAACCGACTTAAAATAACCGAAATCCCGCGCTAGCAATCGCACCACCCTCCCCATTGCGAGAGGGAAGCGGGCGAGCCACTTTACATCGGTCATTAGCGTTTTTTTTGGCATAGTCATGCGCGAAGCCTGAACAACACATCCTGATAATCACCCGCGTCGGTGAGGACTTCCACAATCTCATATCGGTCACCGAGCACCGCGGCGACCTTTGGTTGGTCGCGACATTCCACACAAATGAAACGCGGGGTGTGACGATCCAAACCTTGCAGGGCCGTGATTTCCGCTCCTTCCACATCCAAACAAAGCAGATCAATCGGTCTCGCCAATTTCGCTTCATCGATGATTTGTGAAAGTGACTTGGCCGGAACCCAGATGAACTCCTGCGGTTCAAGGTCTTGTAGTTCGCGGGCCATCTGCAATCGGTGCGCCAAGGTCGCCGCATCGGTCCACGAACCTTCGGTCATCGACATCAATCCGGCCGGATGAATCCCCACCGTTGCTTCTTCGTAGCCAAAATTTACCAATGCCGCATTCACTACAGTCGACTCCGGACGGGTTCGCACGCACTGCTGGTAGAGTGTCGGCACAGGCTCGATCAACAACCCGCGCCAGCCGCGAAACTTGGCGAGATAATAGGTGTTACTTTGATCAAATCCGTCATTGGCCCCCGCCTCGACAAAACATCCTTGATCAAAATCGACCCAGCGCTCGATTCGACGATCCAGACCATCAAGTCCCGGTCGGGAATAGCGGCTGGAACCCATGCACTCGAATACTCGGCGACGGTTCCGCCCAAGCACACGGCGTAGTTCTGACTTCCAGCCACTCATCGTCGGAGATACCGCCAACCGAGCAGGGGAATGGCAAGAGCCTTGGTCTGCGCCCAAGCTACCGATCTTACCTGCGGGTGAAACCACGACGAGATCCAGCCTGCCACCGCGTAGGAAACCACGGTGGCGACCGCTGCGCCTATCGCACCATCCGACGGAATTAGCCAAAGGTTCAGCGTCACGTTGACGGCAGCCCCACCTCCCGTGGAGCCGAAATAAAACCAGCCCAATTTTTCATCGACGAGAAATTGGGTTCTCGCCACCCCCAGGAAAACGAACGGCAAGGCCCACGCATGCACCTGCAAGACCGGAACTGCTGCCAAATAGTCTGCGCCAAACCCCCAAGTCACCAACCAAGGGGCCGCGCCGGCGATCCCGACTGCCAATCCCAGGGCCGCGGCGCTGTTTAGGTCGAAATACCGCTGAAATCGTTGCAAATAGGCGGTTCGGCTCGTCTCCTTGGCTCGCAACAGCGCGGGGAGCACGCTCGTGGCGATGATACCGGGTAGAAAGTAGGTCATCTCGGAAAGTCGAACTGCCGCCGAGTAAACTCCCACCATCTCGGCTCCTTTCAACTGTTGTAACATCACCACATCAATTTTCATGTAGAGCACCGCCGCGACCCCGGAAAGCAGTAGCGGCAAAGAAAGTCGCATCGTCTCGCGCATGTGTTCGAGTTCCGCCGCCGCCCAACTCCATTTCATCCCCAATTGTCGTGCCCGCAGCGCGATGACCCCGGCGGCGAGAAAAACCTCGATCGTTACGATGATCGCAAAGACCGAAACCGACGCATCCATCGTAATCGCCGCTACCCGCGCAACTGCGCCCCCGGCCAAAGCGATCCATCGCGGCCAGGCCAATTCGCGCCCTTGCAGTCGGGCGTGCAGCCAAAGTTCCGGCACCGCCATGACCGGCTGCATCAGAATCGGGGCCAGAATCAGCAGGAGCTCAACTTGACCTCCTGCCGCGGCGCCTAGTCCCCAGACCAAGGCCAATGTCGCCAAGGACACCCCGGTCCCCCACAGCCGCAATCGGACCGCTCCCGCGATGATTTTTAGCGCCGCATCCGGCGTAGCGATCAACTGCCGTTTTACGACCGACTCCACCCCGGCCTCGCCGAGCACGCTGACCAGCGTAACCAAGGCCAGGGCATACTGGAGTTGACCGAAACCGTTCGCCCCTAGATGCCGGGCTACCCAAAGGCCGACCCCAACGGACAACACAAACCGCACGCCGTGGTCCGCGATCATCCAACCAAAATTGGTGACCGCAGCACGAAGCCCTGACGGGGATGAAGTGGGAGTTTGGAATGCGCTCAACGCCGCCTCACGTTGCCTTCGCGCGGTCCGGAGTCAACGATACGCCCAGTCCGGTTCTTGTTACCCGGCCACAAGGTTTTGGCTGGTGACTAAGCACATCGGGCGTTGAAATTGCCGTCGATGGCGTCGCGCGCCATCTTTTCATCATTTTTACCGGTATTATGCCTCGCTCTCTTCCCCCCTCACTTCCCTATCGCAACCGCCGGGTCCTGATCACCGGCGGCTTGGGGTTTATTGGGTCCAACCTCGCCCGGGCCTTGGTCAAACAAGGAGCCAAGGTCACCATCGTGGATTCGTTGATCCCCCAATACGGCGGCAATCTCTTCAATCTGGCCGGCATCCGTCATCTGGTGGATGTCAATATCTCCGACGTGCGTGATCGTCACAGTTTGCCGGTATTTCTGCGCGACCAGGACGTCTTGTTCAATCTGGCGGGACAGACCAGTCACATGGACTCCATGACCGATCCCGAGACGGATCTCGCGATCAATGCCGGCGCACAACTCGCCATCCTTGAAGCGTGTCGGACCTACAACCCCACGCTTCGCATCGTCTTTGCCAGCACGCGGCAACTGTATGGTAAACCTGAATACTTACCCGTTGATGAAAAGCACCCACTCAACCCGGTCGACGTCAATGGCATCAACAAACTCGCTGGCGAACACTACCACTTGCTCTACCATCGGGTGCATGGTCTGCGCACGTCGGTGCTGCGACTGACCAATACCATCGGTCCGCGCATGCGCATTAAGGATGCCCGCCAGACTTTCGTCGGCGTCTGGATTCGGTGCCTGCTCGAAAACAAGCCGTTCGAAGTCTGGGGCGGTGAGCAAATGCGCGATTTCACCTACGTTGACGATGCCGTGTCCGCCTTTCTACTCGCGGGTGCTTCCGCCAAAGCGGACGGCCACGTCTTTAACGTCGGAGGACCGCCCCCCATCTCACTGAAAGTTCTCGCTGATCAAATGACCGCGCTAGTGCCGGGAGGGAGCTACCAAGTAAGGGACTATCCGGAGGCGAGGCTCGCCATCGATATTGGCGACTATTTCGCCGATGACCGCGCCTTGCGAGGCACCTT
>CAXBOL010000702.1:0-3263 GCA_963977295.1 uncultured Opitutaceae bacterium | reverse complement strand
CCAAACGGAGATTGAGTCCCTTCCTTACTCGCCATCTGCCACGCAGACGAGTTGTCGGAAAAGATGCGATTTTGAGTGAGCCAAATCGACAGAAAAATCGGTGAAATCAACACAGGCCACGACAATTCGACGCGTTGGCTGCGCCACCACCCCACGGCCACTGCTAAAGCCATCGGCACCATGAAGAGAATCGATTCATAGCGACAGGCCGCCAACGCCAGTGCCACGTAAACCAACACCTCCAATCGATCACGACCCGGCCGACGCAAATAGGCGAGCATCGCCAACATGAACCCGGCCATGACAAAGAGATTGAGTAATTCAAACCCGCAGCCCGCGCTCTGTTGGGCCGCCAACGGCAGTCCGGCAAACAATAGCAGCCCGAGCACCCCTGCCCACCGGCTCCCCCCTATTTGCCAGCCCAAGACGTAAATTAGCAGAAGAAAGGCAATACCCAGTCCACGATTGAAATAGAACCCGTTGGTCGGCCGATATCCGGTGAGATCGTGCACGGTCGAAACCAAAAACGGGAAAAGCAAAGGACGCTTATCCAGCCCCCGTTCGATAATTTGAAACGGGCCCTGCACATCGGTAGCCCGACTCGGATACGACGCGAGCCGCTCATGGTGCATACCCATCGAGGTGCCCAGCAGTAAGAGCTCATCGGCAAGGATTTTGAAGCCGGGTTTCTCGTGCGACCACCAGACCGAGGTGCAAATCAGCACCAACACCAGAACTGCCGCATCAAAACGAATGAAATTATTCCGCACCCATTCGATCGTCCCCGCTCGCCACAAAGCCCGTCCCAGCACGATCACCAAAGCCAACATGAACCAATAACCGCCCTTCACCACAAACGTGAAAGACTGGGTTTGGGTCAGGGCAAAACGGGTGGTTGCGATGACCAGTCCGGCCATCAGCAACAACAGCCAAAGCCGACGGTTTCTAACGAGTTGGGTGAGCATAAAAAAGCCGCCCAATGAATTGGGCGGCTCGAAAATTCAGCAAGAACCGAATCAGTTGTTGTAGGTGATCGTGCGAGCGCCAGCCACGTTGAACGCGGTCACGGCGGCACCCTGATTCAGGGTGGTCACGTAAGTTTCACCGGCAACAGTTTGCACGGCCTTAACATAGTTGCTGGAGTTGGTTCCGACCAGTGCGGAGGAAGCCACGGCGCTCACGCCGTTCTCGAGGAAGTATTGGTCAGCGGCTGAACCAAGTTGACGGAGGTTGTTCAACACAGCCTTGTCTTGCGAGCTAGCGCGGACCTTTTGGAACGCTGGGATAGCCATGGCGGCCAAAAGACCGATGATGACCACAACGATCATGATTTCGACGAGGGTAAAGCCCTTGGAGGATTTGATGTTTTTCATGCAGATGTATTTTATGATTATAATATTCGCCCAAAATTGGGCAGGACCCGGATCACAAACACCTTTAAAATTTTGTGCAAGTTCTAAGCTGCAAGTGACTTGTAGGTATTTACCCCTAGGGCTGAGGGCAATCTCCGCATCCTAGCACCTAAACAACTACCTATCATTACTTAATGAAATACCGAAGATTTTGGTTCGAAAATGATGGGAACAAAGTTGCCGTTTTTTTTACGATTACAGACGGCTGTTTTCTAACCAAGCCTGTCCGTCTCTCTCATTCATGAAACTAAAACATCGATCCGTCATCCGTATCGCCACGGTAGTTGCGGTCTTCTGGCTCTGGCTAATGCCCGCTGCTGCGGCGGTCTTGGAGCTCGCCAACGGCGACAAAATTTCGGGCGAAATTGTGAGTGAGACGAGCGAGTCCATCACCTTCCGATCACCTATTCTGGGCGAATTGACGGTGCCCAAAAACAAAGTCAAAATCGATTCGTCGGCATCGAGCACCGAAGGCCTATCAGAAAGTCTCGCCGGGCTCCCTCCCTCGCCCGAACCGCCCCCTCCGGAAAAAAGCAGCCCCAAACCCGAACTCGCGGCGAAAAATACTGACCCGAAACCGTCCGATGAAACTCCGCCGTGGAAAGGACGAGTCGAATTCGGGTTTCGTCAGCAAAAAGGACGAACCGATTCCACCAACTTTGACCTTCGGGCGAATGCAAATCGGAAGCTTGAATTTGATTCCTTCGAGGCCAGTGCCCGATTGCTCTACGGCGTCCAAGGCGAAAAAACGATCAGCGACCGCTATGACGCCAGCTTCCAGTGGCGCCGGGAACTGAACGAGCGAACATTCGCTCAAACGCTCTCTAGTTTCACCCGCGACGACGTTAAGAGTATCAACCAAAACTGGGAACAGAATGTCGGCGCCGGATATCGGGTCCTGAAGACCGAAGAGCACACGCTCAACATGGGAGGCGGACTTACCGGTCAATACCGTGACTCGTTGAACACCGCCGCCGGCTTCTCCACGTTGGTCGAGTTGTTTCAGGACTACCAATACAAGATCAACGGCCGGATCACGTTGCTACAAAACGCCGTGGCGCAATATACGCCCGACAGCCAAACCCGATTCATCACCGTCAGTAACCAGCCCACTGCAGTCGAAGGGGCAACTAACTACAAGTTGCGGTTCAACACCACGCTTCAGGGCAAATTGAGCAAACAGTTCTCCATGAATCTGCGATACGAATACGAATTCGACAACGCCGTAGCCAACAAGAACGCTCGGTCAGATCAACGCATCACGAGTTCGGTCGGCTATGCCTTCTAAGTCGATCAATCCGGGCGGAGGGCGAGCTACGTCTCGCGGCTTCGCCCCGAACATCGTTAAGACAACTTTTTCTTCGCTGGCTTCGTCGCAGCTTTCTTAACCGTTGCCTTTTTGGCAGGGCTCTTCTTCACGGGAGCCTTTTTGGGTGCCGTGGTCTTTTTGGCGGCAGCTTTCTTGGTCGGAGCCTTCTTGGTCACCGCGGCCGTCTTTTTCTTGGCTACTTTTTTAACGGCTTTTGCGGCTGGCTTTGCTGACTTCGCAGCCACGGGCTTGGGCGTGGGAGTTAAAAACTCTGCCAGATCCAACTCCTCACCGTCCCGCCACAGCTGTTCCAATTGATAAACGTCCCGCTGTTCGGGCATGAAAAGATGAATCATGATCTGATAGGCATCGAAAACGATCCAGCCGCTGCCATCACTTGACTCAATGCCGGCGATCGGGGCGTGCGCCTCATCCAACACATGCTCGAGTTCAATCCGCAACGCCCGCAGATGGGTATTGGCCTGACCACTGGCGACCACGATGTAGTCGGTAATAGAGGATTTTTCGCCCACGTAGAGCAC
>CAXBOL010000701.1:0-3274 GCA_963977295.1 uncultured Opitutaceae bacterium | reverse complement strand
CGCCTGATCGGTCAGGTGAGGATTGGTGCCCTTGGCGTAGAGGATGATGGGGAAGTCGCTGGGTAGGGCGGCGACGATGCGTTTGATCCACTTGAGGGAGGCCGCGTCGTAGTCGGGGCCCGCAATAATGCCGCCCCATGAGTCGAAGATCTGAATGGCGTCGGCGCCGGCTTCGATCTGGAGTTTGAAGTAAGCGATCAGCGCGTTCGTCAGTTTTTCGAGCAGCGCGTCGAACAGAGGTCGATCGGTATAGAACAACAACTTGATCTTTTCGAAATCGGAGGAGCTGCCACCCTCGACCATGTAGGTGGCCAAGGTCCAAGGGGAGCCGCCAAAGCCCAGCACCGCTTTATTATCGCCAACCTCTTGGCGAATGAGGCGTAGGGCCGCGGGGACGTAGGCGAGTTTCTCGGCGATGGCATCCGGGCCGGCGAGAGCATCCACTTGGGCACGGTTGGAGATCGCGTATTCCATGCCGATGCCGCCGGTATCGCGGAAGGCGTAGGCTTGGCCGAGGGCCTCGGGGATGACCAAAATGTCCGAAAACAAGATCGCGGCATCGAGGGCGAAGCGCCGCAGGGGCTGCAGGGTAACTTCGAGCGCGAGCTCGGGGGTTCGCACCATGTTGAGGAAGGATGATTTGGCCTTCAGCTCCCGGTATTCGGGCAGGTAACGCCCAGCTTGGCGCATCACCCAAATCGGTGGACGGTCGAGTGGCTGGCAAGCACACGCGGCGAGAAATCGTTGGCGAGAAGTCATGGTAATAACGGTAGAATTTTCTTAACCACAGATGGACACAGATAAACTCAGATCAGAACCCGAGGCATTGATGAACAAGTCAGTGGATTGAATTTGTGTTCATCCGTGTTCATCTGTGGTTTCCAACCAATTCCGCGGATTTAAATAGGTGGTGAGGAGGTCGGCTTCGGGGGAATTGGGCTCGGGGTGGTAGTCGTATTTCCACGCGACCTGTGGCGGCAAGCTCATGAGGATGGATTCGGTGCGACCGCCACTCTGCAGACCGAAGAGGGTGCCGCGGTCCCATACGAGGTTGAATTCGACGTAACGGCCGCGGCGATACAGCTGCCAATCCCGCTCACGCTGGCCATAGGCCGTGTCCTTGCGCCGGGCCAGGATGGGCTGATAGGCCGGGAGGTAATGGTCACCCACGCTTCGCATGAGGGCAAAGCTGTCGGCGAACCCCAGTTCGTTAAAGTCGTCGAAAAACAGGCCACCGACTCCGCGAGGTTCTTGGCGATGTTTAAGGAAGAAGTAGTCGTCGCACCAGGTTTTGAGGCGCGGGTAGAGGGTGGGACCAAATGGGGTGACGGCGGCACGGGCCGTTTCATGCCAGTGCACGGCGTCGTCGGAAAATCCGTAGTAGGGAGTGAGATCGAAACCACCCCCGAACCACCATGTGGGAGTTTCGCCATCAGGATCGGCGACGAAGAAGCGAACGTTAGCGTGGCTGGTGGGGGCGTAGGGATTACGCGGATGGATGACGAGCGAAACGCCCATGGCTTGCCATGGTTTACCGGCAATCTCAGGACGATGGGCGGAAGCTGAAGGCGGGAGTTGATCACCGAATACGTGGGAGAAGGCGACCCCCCCTTTTTCGATTATGGCCCCATCGGCCAGAATTCGGGTGCGACCTCCGCCGCCGGCGGGACGATCCCACTCGTCGGTTGCGAAGGGGGCGGTGCCATCCTCCGCGGCAAGACCTGCACAGATGCGGTCCTGCAGATCGAGCAGGTAGGATTTGACGGCGTTGAGATCAGGAGCGTCGGACATGGTGCGGTGTAAGGGAGAAACAGAACTTGAAAGAGAACGAGAAAGATTTTCAGGCCGCGGAGCACTGGGTGAGAGCGCCATGCTAAAAATACGGAGCACAACAGTTTTAGCACAGCTCCTAGTTCGAATATATCTCGCTTCTGAGTTTGACACTGCATCTTCATAGTTCTGTATTTCTGCAATAACAGAAATATGAAGACGGCAGACTCCATTTCCGAAGCCTCCCTAGTGATTCCGGCGCGTATGTTGGGGGCTTTGGCCGATCCCGCCCGTTTACGGATTCTTAATCTCATTAAGCACGGAGGGGAGGTCTGTAATTGTCAGATCGGGCCGGTGACCGAGTTCATTCCCTCCAAAATATCGCGTCATCTTTCGATTTTGAAGCAGGCGGGACTCCTCACGGAACGCCGGGCGGGAACTTTTATCCACTACCAGCTCGCCCCGCAGGATGATGGACTGCGGCGTCAACTCTTCAAGTTGCTTGAGGTTGTCGCTGCGGAAGACCCTTGCCTGCAAGAAGATCGGGAGCGTCTGGATCAACATCGCTGTTGCGCCTAAACGCCAAATCTTTCGCCGTATCCGATCATGATCTTAGCCTTTTCGATTTTCGCGCCGTTCGAGTGGCTGGCCGATGCGGTGGTCAGGACGGCGGGGCTCTCGTTGAATTCAACCTGGGGCGCGGCGATCGGGTTTTTTGTCTACGAAATCGGGAAAGTGAGCGTCCTGATTTTTGCCATCTCATGGCTGATGGCGCTGGTGCGTCGGGCGCTGCCAGTGGAGGCGATGCGCGTTTGGTTGAAGACGCCCACCGGACGTATTCTGGGCTATCCCAGTGCGGCTGCGTTTGGCGCCATGACTCCGTTTTGTTCCTGCTCCTCGGTGCCGTTATTTATCGGGTTTATCGAGGCGCGTTTGCCGGTCGGCATCGCTCTTGCGTTCTTGATTACCTCGCCACTGGTTAACGAGATCGTGGTGGCGCTTTTCATCGCTAGTTTCGGCTGGAAAGTGACGAGTATTTACGTGATCGCGGGGGTGTCACTGGGGGTGATCGGTGGGTGGGTTCTGCAACGGCTTCACGCGGAGCGATGGTTGACGGATTTTGCGCAGCGCAAGCCGGTCAAGACTGCAGCGGTGAAAAAGCACCCCATGGTGTTTCATGCTTCACCGGCCCGGGTGGCCGCCCCGGTGCTGGTTGGAGCGGGAAGCGACTGCGGTTGCACCTCCGCTCGGCCGGTGAGTTCGGATTCGTCGTGTTGCGGGCAACCCTCGTCGACGCCAGCGGGGGAGGGAAAGGTCAATTTAGAGCAGGGCTGCAGCAGTGAGGGGGCAGGGGGGCAGGGAGCCGACGATGCGCCGCTGCCCGAGACGGCGGTGACCTTTGCGAACCGGGAAGCCCGGGAGATTTACTTCGGGGTGTTGCCGTATTTGGCGATCGCCCTTGTGATTGGAGCCGGAATTCACGGCTTCGTGCCCGAGCAGGCCC
>CAXBOL010000700.1:0-3284 GCA_963977295.1 uncultured Opitutaceae bacterium | reverse complement strand
TGACCTGCGAGGCCGCCGGAGAGCACAGAGCCATACATCTGGGCGCGGGCAAAGTAGTTGTCGCGATCCGAGTCGGGCTCGGGGGTTTCGCCGCCGGGTCGATTGATGTCGTGATTCCAGCCAGTGTAGTAAGGTTCGAGGTTGGCGACGGGATACGGGTTGGGGAGATTAAAGCTTTCCTCAATGAAGGCGTAAATGGCGTGGTTGCGCGGTTTGTTGCCGACGGTGTGCATGGTGAGCCACGGACAGTCGTCGCCGTGGCCGAAGCGGCGGTAAGTCGTGCTGTCGATCAGCGCGGTGTGGGGCTGGCCGAAAGGCAGCGGCCCACACTGGGCGTAATGGTAAGTGAGGGCTTCGTTGAACTCCTGCTCGGTCAGGCTGTAGTTTTCGGGAATCCAATCAAGGTGGATGCCGCTGAAGATCAGGTTGTAGGCTCCGTAGCGAGAAATCAGATACTGAACGAAGCGGGCATAGCTCTCGTTGAAGTCAAAGTAGGCTTTCCACGCTGGAGCGTTGTCGCGGCGAATGGTTTCGAGGAACGGCACGAATCCTTCGTCGGAAAGGTGCGCCATCTTGCGGTCGAGGCTGCGAAAGTAGGCGGGGTTGAGGTGATCGAAGTCGGCGAGACCTTCGCGATCCGGTAGAATCGCAAAGGGGCGGTTGCCCTGTTCGTCGTGCATATCTTTGCCGGTGGTGATGGCGCCATCGGCAGTGCTGATTTCGCCGCGAGCGGCCCAGTGACCGAATTTTTCCCAGGCATTACGCAGGTAAACTCCGTCGGCGTTGGCGTAGGTCGCCCCGCGTTGGTCAGCGGCCCAGTTGGGGAATGCGGCAATGAAGCTGATGGAGTTGAAGCCCTGACGTTTGCGATAGGCGACGGCTTCCTCGAAGGAGATACCGGAGTCCGGCTGGTAGTCGGGCGCGGCGCGGCGACCGATATAGGGCAGGCGCCAGGTGGAGGCCGCGAGCCACGTGTCGCCGAGCATGAAAAACGGCGAACCGTCGGCGTATTGCAGTGCATGTCCGTTGAGGGTGGAGCGCACGAACCCACGGCGGTTGGGATTGGCGGCGAGTTCAGCTTCGGTCCACGAGACGGCCCGCAAGCTGCCGCGACCGGTGTTGAGTCCGTCGTCGTTGGGTTGGTTGGAGCCGGTCGTCCAACTCCAGGTTCCGGGAGCGGGCGCGACGAAGCGAACACGGAAGGTGTTGGCGCCATCCCAAAAACCGTAGATACGCCGGGTGAAATCGGGGCCGGTCAGGTTGATCCAGCACGTGACCTCGGCGTAGGGGTTGGCGTAATTTCCGGAAGCTTCGAGTTGGATCTCCTGCATTTCCCAGACATGCACTTCCCCGGATTGGAGAATTGCTCGAGCGATGGAAGTGGTGAGCAAGAGGACGACTAATGCGCCAAGGCAGCGGGGCGGAAAGCGGAATGGCATGGAGGGAACAGTAAGCGAATCACGGATGTCTCGCAAGCGGTGACTGGGGCGAGGACATTTTGGTGGCGCCCGATTTTTTATCCGTCTTGCAGCGCCTGCACGTTGCACGCTTGCGGCGAGTCGACCCGCTCGCAGTGTGACGGGATGGCTTCTGCTCAGTTGAATCTTCGGTCGGTCGAGTTTGCGCACTCGGGGATGACTACGTCTCTGTTTACCGATCTGACCGTGCAGTTTTCCGTGGGCTGGACGGGGGTGGTGGGACCGAATGGGGCCGGGAAAACGACGTTGTTGAAGGTCGCGGTGGGGGAGTTGGAGGCGCTCAGCGGCACGGTGCAGCGGCAGGGCTTGGCGTTGTATGTCGCGCAGCGGACCGATGATCCCCCGGAGTATTTTGAGGACTTTATCTGGGCGCCTGATGCCACGGTTTTGAAAGCCCGACTGCGCGTCGGCGAGGATTGGCCGGATCGTTGGGCCACCCTCAGCCATGGCGAACGGAAGCGCGCCCAGATTGCCGTCGCCCTGTGGCGCGAACCCGCCGTGCTGGCTCTGGATGAGCCGAGTAATCACATCGATAGTGAGGCGAAGTGGTTGTTGATGCAGGCGCTGCGGGAGTTTGGCGGGATCGGGTTGTTGGTGAGTCACGACCGGACGCTGTTGGATGAGCTGTGCTCCCATTGTTTGTTGCTTGATCCGCCGGATGCGGTGCTGCGGCGGGGTGGGGTGACGGAGGCGTTGGCGCAACAGGATACGGACGAAAAATCGGTGCAGGCGACCAATGAAGTGATGCGTCGGAGCGAAGGGCGGCTCAAGGCGGAAGCACAGCGTCGAAAGGTGATCGCGGATCAAAAAACGGCGGCGTCACGCGGGTCGAAGTTGAAAAAGAAACCGGGCCACGACTACGACGCACAGGCTCGGCTTAATCTGGCGAAATTGTCGGGCAAGGACGCGTATGCGGGCAAGATGGTGGCGTTGATGAATCAGCGGGCAGACAAGATGGCGGCGGCGCGGGCGGCGTTATCGGTGAAGAAACGCTACCAAACGGGCATCTGGGTCGACGGCGCGTCGTATATGCCGCGGGACTTTTTGTTGCGGCTGCCGGCGAGCAGTCTGGCGCTGGGCGGGGGGCGGCACCTGCACATCCCGGAGTTGGCCATCGGCGGCACCAGTCGCATTGCGCTGACGGGCGAAAACGGGCTGGGGAAGAGCACGTTGATCCGGCATGTGCTGGAGCATTTGCAGGTCTCGGCCGAGAAATTGGTGACGGTGCCGCAGGAGATTTCGGCGGAGGACTCGCAGGCGTTGCTAGAGGAGATCAAACGGTTGCCAAATGAAGAACGCGGCCGGGTGATGACCACGATCAGTCGACTGGGTTCGCGACCGGCGCGGTTGTTGGAAAGTGCGCTGCCGAGCCCGGGGGAAGTGCGCAAGCTGCTGCTGGCGATCGGCATCGTGCGCGGGCCGCACCTCATCGTGATGGACGAGCCGACCAATCACATGGATTTACCGGGAATAATGTGTCTGGAGCAGGCGCTGTCGGATTGTCCGTGCGCGATGGTGCTGGTGAGCCACGACGAGGAGTTTTTAGCAAAAATCACCGAAATCGATTGGGTGTTGGTGCGGGAGCCGAACGGCGATTCGCGGTTGGAGATTACGGGGTAGGTGCGCGCGCCAAGCGCGCGAATGTCCAATGACCAATGACCAATGATGCGAGGTGCCGGTCAGCTCGGGGATTAACCGCGAAGGACGCGAATGGGCACGAAGAATTGGCCGAGGAGAGTTGCCCACTAAACTACCCTCCTTCGTCCCGCCCAGAGGGACTACGGAGGGCACCGCACAAAAGGGCAC
>CAXBOL010000699.1:0-3290 GCA_963977295.1 uncultured Opitutaceae bacterium | reverse complement strand
TCCCTGCTCAGCGGGACGACGGAGGGCGGTCACGCCCTACCTCAGAACACGTTGCTCTAAAGTCTATTTCTCAAAGGACGTTGGTCTGACGTCCGAAGTTGAAGTGAAAGCCCCAAGGTCCCTCGGTGCACGTGTTTGCCGGGCATGCTTCAGAGTTCGATACTCATCGCGGCCACGAGCACGTTCTTCTTCGGTGTGTTTTCGCCGGCCAGGGTGCGAGCGTAGCCCAAGCTCAGGGTGGAGGCCTCGGTCCGGTTCCACGTGATCCCGACTTCGGCGGTGCGGTTTTTTTCACGCACGTCGGTGAAGCGAGCCAAAGAAAATCCGGGACCGAGAATATCGATGCCGCCAACGGATTGTTTCTCGCGCAGTCCTGCCGAGTAAGTAAGGGCGCCCGAGGTTTTGAATACGCCCAAACTGGCTTCCCATTCGTCGGGAGTGGACGAGCTGAGCCAACGGTAGGCAATGTCGCCGTAAAGTCCGGCACTGGATGCGATGAAGACCTTGCCGAATTTAAGTCCGACTTCGTAGCCGTCGGCACCGTCGGACACGGCGTTGATAAATCCGGTGTCGTAATTTCCGGCAATAATGCCACCGACCCGAAGGGTGAGGGTGGGGGCGGCGTCATTCAGGCTGGTGAACTCGTCGACCATACGCCAGGAAAGGCCGAAGCGCGTGTCGGTTAACCCTTTGCGAGAAAGGATATTGTCTTGGGTGAGCACGGTGCCGCCGAGCGGACCGCCCTGATAGTTGACGTTGGACACGCCGACCGAAACGTCGATGGCGAGATTGGGGGCAATGCCGTATTCAACGTCGACTCCGGCGGTGGTCTGCGTGAGGTGGCCGGGTAACGTGGCGGGGTTGTCGTCGAACCAAAAATCCTTGGCCCATTGCACGGAGGCGATGGGATGGAGGTTGCCCGTGCCGGGCGCGGGGATGTAGGCGTCGGATCCATGTAAGGAGCCGAGGGTGCCCGCTAAAAGAGAGAGGATCAGGCTCTTGGTTCTCATGCGGTCACCTCCTCAACCCGGAAACGAAGTTGCAGGTAATACAGAAGCGCATCCGTTTCGTCTTGATTCAGTTGGGCCGCCAGCGTCTCAACGCTGAGTTGTTCGCGGGCGCGATCGGGGATTTTTCCGATGACGTCGTTAAGCGTTTCCCGGTTTTTTCGGATCACTTCAGCTGGAATGGTTGCGCCGTTGAGCTTGGCCTTCCCGGCAAAAATGAGCTTTCCCAGATTATAGGCGGCAGGGTCGATTTCCTTGGTGATATCGGCTCGCAACCGGGGAGGTGCCGGCGGGTAGGTGCCAGAAGCCTGAACTCCGCTCGCTCCGCCGATCAGAGCGGTAACAATGAGGGGAATCGTTAGTCTTTGCTTAAGCATGGGTCGGGAAAGAGGGAAGTCGTCGAGTCCGATCCCGTCAACTGGGATACCTACTTAGAGAGGGCTGAGGTTATCCGTATATTCCATCCTGCAGCTCAACGCACCGTGCGGAGTTGCACGCTATCCACGAGGCGGTCGTTGGAGAGGATGTCAGTCACCACAATCAGTTTGTCGCCGGGTTGGACCCGACCTTCGCGTCGGAGGAGGCGGATGGCGTTTTCGATGGTGTCGTTGGGGTCCGAGCTCAAGGGCATGACGTAGGGAATGACCCCGCGGAGCAGGCGCAGGTGACGCAGGGTCTGCACCGAGTTGGTCATAGTGTAAATGGGGGCCTTGGTCGGACGCAGGGCGGCCACCGCGCCAGCCATGAATCCGCGGCGCGTAAAGGTGAGGATGGCGCTATTATCCAGCTGATTGGCCAACACGATGGCGGATTCCAGCACTTTGATTTTTTCTCCCGTCAGGAGAGCGGGTTTGTGGAACGCAAGGTCGCCCTCTTTTTCGATGCGGCGGGCAATCTTATCGAGAATCTGCACGCACTCGAGGGGGTATTTGCCGATGGTGGTCTCGCCGGAAAGCATCACGCAGTCGGCTTCCTCGTAGACGGCGTTGGAGACATCGGTGATCTCGGCCCGAGTCGGCACGGGGGACGAGATCATGGATTCGAGCATGTGCGTGGCGATAATCACGGCGCGGCCCCGGTCGAAACAGGCCCGGACTGCCCGACGTTGAATGATGGGGAGTTCCTCGAGGGGACATTCGATCCCGAGGTCACCGCGGGCGACCATGAGGGCATCACATTCCTGGATAATCTCATCGAGATTCGTGATGGCGGACTGGTCCTCAATCTTGGCAATGATGCGGGCGTGGGACTTCTGTTCTTGGAGGAATTCGCGCAGCATGCGCACGTCCTTGCCCTCGCGGACGAAGGAGAGCGCGACAAAATCGATGCCCTCTTCGATGCCCACGATCGTATCACAACGGTCCTTCTCGGTGAAGGCCGGCAGGCTGACTTTGACTCCGGGCAGATTGATGTGACGACGGGAAGAAAGTTGGCCGTCGATGAGCACTTTGCAGCGAATGCGTCGGTCGATTTTTTCCAGCACCTCGAAGCGCATCAAACCGTTGTCGACCAGAACGATGTCGCCGATCGAAATGTCGTTGATGAGCTCCTCGTAGTTGACGCCGACGGAACGAATTTCCTCGGGACTGTCGCCGGGACCGCCGGGCCGCACGGTGAAATCGAACGTTTCCCCAGCCCGCAGTTCGATGGGAGCTTCCACATCGCCGGTGCGAATTTCCGGACCCTTGATGTCCATCATGATGGCAATCTCGCGCCCGATGCGCTGGGAGACTTCGCGGATGCGGCGGATGATCATGCGCGTCCACTCGTGGTTGGCGTGGGCCATATTGATCCGGGCGACGTCGGCCCCGGCGAGAATCAGTTTCTCGAGCATTTCCTCACTTTGGGTCGCAGGACCGAGGGTGAAGATGATTTTGGTCAGACGTTTGGGCTTGAGGCGTTCTGGCATAGGAAACTCTCAGAATGAAGGCGCGCGACTCACTCGCAACGCGTAATCCCGCGCTAACGAGTGACAATCCAGTGTCCCGTTACGTCACTTCGAGGAACGGCGTGTCTCCTCCGGGTTCGACGACGGAAAATTTACACGTGGCCAACCGCGCCCGGACGGCGGCGAGAGCGGTATCGACGGCGGCGACGCTATTGCAGTCGCGGGAAAGGTGGGTGAGGCAGATGTGTTGCCACTGCGGACTGGCGATTTCCTCGAGCAGCTCGCGCACGCCTTCATTGGATAAGTGCCCGTGACGTCCGAGGATACGTTGTTTGGTCGACCACGGGCGGCGGATATCGGCGTTGAGGAGCTCCGGGCAGTGGTTGGCCTCGATG
>CAXBOL010000698.1:0-3293 GCA_963977295.1 uncultured Opitutaceae bacterium | reverse complement strand
CCACCACCACCGCCGCCTCCGGCGGCTCGTCGGCGATAAACCGCTGGCACAGTTTCTCAGCGAGGTGACGGGCGGTGCCGGGATGAGCCACCACAATCTCGAGCACGCGATCCAAGTCCCGGGCCCCGAGTCCAGCGGGAATCTCCACCCCCAGCACGCGTTTGGCGCCGTCGTCGTGCGCCCAGCGGTGAAACTCCACCCGACCTTTGAAAAACTTCTTTTTATCGCGCACGGTCCAACCCGTCAGACACCGCGCCACCTCCATCACATCCTGTTGGGTGTAACCGCCGTGCACGCCGAGTGTGTGCAGTTCCAACAGCTCGCGCGCATAATTTTCGTTGGGTTTGTCTTCGGACCGCACCCGTCGATTCACCCGACCATCGAGATACCACAGCATGGCCGGGCTCACCGCACTCGCCCGCAGCATCTCGCGAAAATTCCCCAACGCATGAGCTCTGATCACGTCCCGATCGTCCGCGACCTTAAGCCACTTCGCCTCCGCTTTCGATGGGTCGATGTTAAAGTGATCGGTCCAGAATTGCACCATCACCTCGTAGAGTTGCCGCTCACTCAACACCGCACGCAGCACGGTCGCCCGGGTGAGATCATCCAGTAACACCTTGGCCTTGTATTCGTAGAGGTGGCTCACCCGCGCCCCCTTGTCTTTCATCGCCGGAAACAACTGCTGTAGCGGATCGCTGGCGTCACCCCGGCGCGGAAACAAAATCCCCTCGGGATCGGCCAAGCTGTCAAATTCGTGCCGAATCACCCGTTCGCACAGTCCGTCGTCCACGCGATGCGGAGCGAGTTGCTCCTCGATAAATGCCTCCAATCCCACCGCGGTGACTCGGGCATGGTCTCCTGGTCGGACCCCAAAGGTCAGGCGGTTCAGCACATGCGACACGTCGTCGAGTTCAGTTGCACTCGGCGGAGTCAACTCTCCGATCAGAGGAGGTGCCGTCGGTTTCCCGATCCATCGCCGGGCGGCCACCACATCGTCTTGCAACCGTCCGCACCCACTGCCGGCCAAAGCCACGGCCCCTGCTCCGGCAACAATAAACTGCCGACGCGTCACGGTCATGGATCCACCGCCGGAGTTAAATCCTTCCGCGAGAAACCCACCAAGACCAAAGCCCCAAATCCGGCCAGCAGCGTGAACGGCACCAACACCACGCTCCCGTAAGTGAGGGCCAACACCATGCCCCCGCGTCGCACGCAGCGCCAAAGATCATTTTTCGCCTGCCGCCCAACCAAGCCTCGCCCTATCCGCAATGCCAATCCCGCCGTCCCGGCCAACGCCAACAACAGGATCGTGAGCATGATCACCACACTGAACAACTTCCCCGGAGCATTGGCCATCGCCTTGCTGAGCACGCCGGCGCCGATGAACAACGGCGTCCCCACCAAGAGTCCGACCAGCCAACAGCTCACCGGCCTCGCGCCCAGCTTGTCCGCACAACGCTCCACGCACCGCGGAAACAATCCCGCGATCGCCAACCACCACCCCACGAAGACGGCCAACAAGCCGACGACCAACAGCACAACCGTGAAAACATCGGCGAGATTCATAGCAAAAAGGGGGTTAAGAAGAGGCCCGACACCATTGCGATGACGCCTTGGCCACGCCGAAGTTTCGCCAGCAACCGGCGAAGATACAATCGCGATCACTTACCGCCACGCCAAAGCGCCTTGTTGTTAACGATGAACTCGTGCGCCGCACTACCCGATCAGCCGCGCGCGGCAGAAAATCCGCCCCCCTCCGAGTGTGCGGTAACCCTTGATGGTTCGAATCGGCTTATCTCTGTCCGGACCGGTTTTTTAGTCACCGAGAGCACAGAGCTCCAATCCAAAGTGCACAGTGTCCATACCCGGTTTGAAATCCAAGCTGTCTTCTCTCTGTGATCTCGGGCTTCAATCTCCGGTTCGGCTCCGTGACCAATCCGAAAACGATTACGTTACAAACGACTAGGTCGCCCTGCGTCAGCTAGGTAAGATCTCGTGGCGATTATCCAAGCGCACCGAGAAGTCGAGGGGATCGCCCACGGCTACGCTGCCGCGCGCGATTTGATAGGCCCAGACTTCAAAATACCCCAGATTCGCCCCTCCGAAGATTGTAGAGAACGCCCCATCCACCGCATCTTGCCCCCGGGCAATATGGGCGCGCCCGATTCGCGGCACGTGAAAGCGGGCGTCGGAGATAAACCAATGGCCGCCGACAAACACCTCGGCGTAAGCGTGGAAATCCATGTGGTTTTCGGGATCGGGAAAGCCGATGTCGGGCATGTGTCCGGTCACGTAGCGCGCGGGCAAATTGAAGGTGCGATTGAGCGCGACCACGAGGTGCGCGAAATCACGACACACGCCATAACCACGCTGCAGCACGTCGCCTGCGGTGAGGTCCGGACGACCCGACATGTAACGATACTCGATATTCTCGTGCACCCAACGGCTGATGGCTTCGACGCGTGGCAGACCGTGCTCTACGTGGCCGAATTTTTCCCACGCAAAATTGGTCAACCGATCCGAGTCGCAGTAACGACTGGGCAGCACATAGCGCAACACGTGGTCGGGTAAATCCTCCATTCGCTCCGGAGTCACCGGCGGCAGGTGGGCATTATCCAGACTAGCGGGCACCGCAACAATCGCATCATGGCGGATCTCGTGGCAGCCTGGAGCAAGCCGCACGCGGCAGACGGTGTTGCCGTGGCTGTCGATAAACTCCGGTGCGGCGAGGTTCTCGCCAACCGTCAGGACTTGATCGAGCACCCGATGAGGTCCGAAACGATCGGGGCGCACATTCAACAGCAAGGTCGCCGGACCAGTTGCATCATAAACGAGTTTGCACCCGACTCGCAGCGTCAGTTCGTCAGTCGACACGCCACCCACCGGGTCCGTTCTCGCCGCACTCCCCAAACCGCCAGATCCCGAAACGGGCCCCGGGCTTGATTGCGTCCCGCGATGCGGTGGTTCGTTGCTCGGCATCACGCCACTCTGGCGCCCAACCGAGTCTTGGCGATTGGTTTCATCTCCGACTTCGCAATCGGTGAGACCTCCCCAACCCGACGGGAGCGCATGAGGCAGAGGATTCTGAGCGCCACACCATCAGGTCGGCCGCTGATGGACTCAATTTTCGGGCGGCCCGGGCACCCAAAACGCGGGCATGGCCGTCATCATTTTCAGCGCCAGCCGGGTGTCGGATCAAGGGCCGCGTCAACGGAAAGCGAACAGGGCGTTTCGTCCATTTTTTCCCTAGGGTGTGTCTTGGAAATAAAAGGTCCCAGCGCTGGGAACGC
>CAXBOL010000697.1:0-3296 GCA_963977295.1 uncultured Opitutaceae bacterium | reverse complement strand
ATGGCGCGAAGGGGGAAATGAGAGGGGGGCGGGGCGGGCGATCGTGGGGACGGTGCAAGCGATTGATCGGCCCGAATCGAATCCTCTTTTCGGGGCGGTGGCAATCGCGGGAAATGCCAATGATCAACGAAGTTCGCGGGTCACGACCCAAAGTTCGATTCCGTAGTTAAATTTCAACGCAAAGTTGCGAAGCCGAAGAGCACGCAAAGCCAAGCCGTTTGATTGCTTGTTTCATTTCTCTGCGCCTCCGCGCCTTGGCGTTAAAATCTATTCCCGAGGGGAGGTGGGTATCAGGCATCACTCCTGCTCCATTCCTTCTCCAATGTATCCGGGTTAGCCGGGCCAGACGTTCCTGGAAAACCTGATTGTCTCGGGCTCCAGGTATTGCCCCGGTGCTAGCTGGGGCTGAGACTCAGCAAATTCATGCCCCCCGGGTGCCGGTTGGGAGGGCGTTGTGACCGCTGTTCATGGTCCCGCGTTGGGCAAGTGACGGGCGATGAGGTCGGCGGCGTAGGTCTGATCGATGCGGTGCCACTTGCCGGCGACCAAGGGCTCGGCGTTGGCAATAGGCGAGAGTTGCACCGTAAAATCTTCGTAGGCTTTGCGATTCGTGCCAATAAACTTGGTGCCGGTGGCAGAGACGACTGCGAACTGCAACTCCTCCGTATCACTCTGACCGATACCCAAGCCGGCAAACAATAGATCGCCTTCCGGCAGGCTCTGGTTGTTCTGTTGCACGACGACTTTGAAGAGCTCCAGAAACCGATCATCAAAGCCCTCATCGAACACGTGAATTTTCTCCACGAGTTCGTTGCGCGAGCTCACCAGTCGGAGGCGATACCGGTTTAAGAAATCTCCGACCAGCAGTTCACCCAAGTCGGTGTCACCGTCGGTGCCATCGGCCCGCATCCAGATCATGAATTGGCGGGCGGGATCATGATACAGCATGGGGTAATTGAGCTCGCTATCGTGGCTGCACTGGACACACGTGAATCGAGTCAACGTGCCGTTTTTGAGGGCCGTTTTCTTGTCGGGATCAAGTGACACATTGATCGAGTGCCATGACGTGAACTCTTGGGCGTGTCCGCAGTTTGGACAGGTGAGGGAAATAAGGGAAGATTGGCTCATGGTTTGGTGAGGTGCGGAATCTAAGACTGACTTTGCACTTAGCCGTGACGATGCAGTAGAAAAGCCATCGAATTAGAAGGAAGGAGTATGCTAGAACGCAATGAAAGCGACAGAGACGCAGAATAGACTGATTTTTTAACCATCCCGCATGGCGGGAAACACGAAGTCCCGCTGAGCGGGATACCGACTACGCACTGGAACAATTTACACTGGGTTGAACCGAAAAGATTTCGATGAAAACCACGAAATGACTTTAATGGGGAACTCAAATTCCTGCCATGAGAAGGGGCAAGCAACCCACCGTTTGGTGGATTCTTACTCTTTCTAGTTTGGATTGATTTTCATTCGTGTCTATTCGTGTTCATTCGTGGTTTAACTGCATGGATACGGCTTAATTAGCCGCTTTGGGTCGGAAGGCGAGGCGTTCTACGCGACCGGGTTCAGCGTAGAGGGCGTCGACATCAGCCAGGTTCATTAGGCACCACGGGGCTTGGGGGCCAAACCCGTTTTTGGTGAACACGACGTCGGCCGCGACGAAGACACAGACATGGTTGAGATTGTCGTCGGAGGTGCGGCGGTAGGCGATGACGTCGCCCAGGCGCGACGCGTTGGCGATGGGGCGGTAGTCTTGGCGCAGTTTTTTCCACGCGATTTCGCTTTCCTGTCCGGGTCGGCGCGGGATGACGAGGAAGCGGGAGTCGGGTCGATCGGCGTCGAAGTTGAGGGCGGTCCAGTAGCAACTGGGGGTGGGACCGTCGGCCACGGTGCGGAGGTAGACATTCATCATTTCGCGCGCCAACGGAGGCAGCAGATGCACGATGTCGAGATAAGTGAGGTCGTCGGCGGTGGCGAATGAGTCGAGGAGGCGACTGATGCTTTTTTGTTGATCCAGTCGCCAATAGTCTGCGAGGCCGGACACTTCGTCGGGTTGTGGACGCTCCAGTAGCACGATCAGGGCCGGCGTGCGAAAGAGGGTTCGGAGGGTTTGGCGGCGGAGATTAAGATCGGATATGGAGTGAAAAAGCGTGCCGTAATCGGACAACATCAATCCGGCGCCACGCGGGTAGACCAGGCTGAGCAGGGTTTTGCGGGCCGATGAGGGCAATAGGTCCGGTGAGAACCATTGGGTCGCGCCGACTCGGGCCGGGATGAACACGTCCTGGGCATAGTCATTGGCCGCGGCGCCGTGAAGCAGTCGGGGAAAGTGTTTGGCGCGAAATGCGGCTGGAGTGGCGAGAACCAAATCCGGGGTCGGATGGACCACCAACCTGCCGTGCGCATCGGGGCGCACTCCGGCGAAGAGAGCACGGAGCTGTTGTCGAGTGGACTCAGGCATCGGTTCGCTCGAGAGGGTGGTTTCGATTTCTCGGGCGGACGTGCCGGAGAAAGTCCATTGCGGTTGAGACGCGGGTTCCGGCAACTGATCCAGCATATCACGGGAAGGCGCGAGGAGCACGTCGTAGCACCACAGTCGACCCCACGGTCCCGCGGCCAGTTCGCGGAGTGCGGGAGTCTGAGGCCATGCGGATGGAACCGGCGGGCTCGAATCGAAGGGAGGGGCGAAATTCGGGCTGGTGGTTCGGCGCCGCCAGACGGTGACGGGTCGGGCCCGGAGGCGTGGGTTGATTTCCGGAATGAGGGTTTCAGGCAAGAGCTCCCATGGCCCATAGAGAGTGGGGCGGCGGCCAAATACGATGCCGTCAGCGATGTAGACCATGGTGAATGGCCAGCGCGTGCGGCTCGTTTCTTCGAAGACGATGATGTCTCCGTAATGGCGATCAGGTCCCCGCACGGGATCGCAATGCTCCACCAACCATTCGGAGAATCCGTTCGCGAGGGAGGCGGTAGGGTCGACCTCGGGGTGGAAGTAGCCCACGGCCATCGCTGCATTTTCTTGGGCGGGTTCTGAGGCCGCCGCGAAGTCGGGTGGGTAGGTGTAGAGGAGCGAGCGGGCGAGGCGCGGGACTAGGTGGGCCAGATCGATGCGATCATGACCGGAGATGCGTCCGATCGCCCTAAGAATGGGCTCCAGTTCGCGACTTTGGGCGGGAGTTTCCCAATACTCGGCCAGCGCGGCGATCGAGTCGTCATCGGGTTCGTCGGCCACCAATTTCAAGCACGTCGTGTCGGCGCTGAGGAGTTGTTGGTTGAAGGCGAGTCGACTCGCC
>CAXBOL010000696.1:0-3300 GCA_963977295.1 uncultured Opitutaceae bacterium | reverse complement strand
AACGCGATTCCGTGGAGCGTGCATTTGTCGTTCTACATTGGCGCGGTGGTGTTCATTGTCGCGGTGGTCTACACGGTAGTCACGACGAAGGAACGTCCGCCGGAAGATCTTGCGGCCTTTGAAGCGCAACGGGCCAAAACGGCCGGAGTGGGCCATGCAGTAACCGAAATTGCCAAGGGCTTTACCTCGATGCCCAGTTTGATGAAACGCCTGGCGGCGGTGCAGTTTTTTACGTGGTTGGGTCTTTTCTGCATGTGGATCTATTTTTCGCCCGCAATCGCGCGGTCGCTTTTTGGCGGCGTGCCTGGTTCGGAGGCGTATCAACGCGGAGTGGAGTGGGGCGGCGTGTGTTTTTCGACCTACAACGGCGTCGCGTTCGGTTTTGCCTTTTTGCTCATCGCGTTGGTGAAGCGATTCTCCGCGCGCTCGGTGCACGCGGTCTGCCTGATCTGCGGGGGCCTCGGATTGGTTTCGACCGGTTGGTGGACCGATCCCTACGGGTTGCTTATTTCAATGGTTGGTGTAGGCATCGCTTGGGCGAGTATTTTAGCCCTGCCTTATGCCTTGTTGGCCAATGTGCTGCCGGCGGATCGCATGGGCTTCTTCATGGGGGTCTTTAATTACTTCATCGTGTTGCCGCAGATTCTGGCGGCGTTGTTGTTGGGCAAATTGGTTGAATGGTTTTTTGACGGCGCGGCCATGCCGATCGTGATGGCGGGCGGCGGTTCGATGTTGCTGGTGGCGATCGTGTTGCTGGTGCTGGTGCCGAAAGATCAGACCGAGACGGCGGCGGTGGCCTAATACGGTAGGTCCGAAGCAATCAGATTTTAGAGGGGCAGCGTAGGTCGGGCGTAACGCCCGACCCACATGATGGTAAGTAACAGAGGAAACGAAGAACGTCGAAAATACATGTGAACCAGCCACTTCGTTCTCTTTTAATCTTTGGTGGATGTTCCTTAACTGAGGGACTTTGGTATAGGTTGGCGTCGGGGGTAATGGTGGGGCTAGGCTTGATTTAGTGATGGAACGGGTGAGCTTGCCGGAATGTTGGGCATTCCACCCAGAACGCGTCGGGAAAGGGTAGGGACGGACCGCTGGGCCGTCCGCGTCAGCGCTGCAATCATTGCGCGTTGGCGTTAAAATTTGACTGCGGAATACAGGATCAATCGGGGTCCACCGGAATGCGTGCCTGCCCGCTTCGATCCAGTCGACCGACCGTCAGCCCGCGGCGCGCCCAGCGGTCACGCCCTACCTGTTACACACGCATCCTTCGCCCACGACTGGGCGCTCCCGGCACTACGGTGGTCAGTTGGCCAGGACAGGTTGGCCGGAGGTGAAGTCGACGCGATCGTAGTAAATGGTCTTGGGGCGCGATTCTTTTTCGTGAAGGGATTTGTCGAGGCGCTCCCGGAAATCGGCGGGGGACTCGCCCCGGTGTTTTTTGAAGACGCGAGCGAAGTAAGCCGGATCGGCGAAACCCGAGGCGTAGGCGATCTCCGAAATGTAGAGCGGCGTGGATTCCAAGGCCATCACGGCGCCGTCGATGCGCACGCGTTGGATGTAGTGAATCAATTTTTCGCCCGTCTCAGTGTGAAACAAATGCGACAAGTAGTCGGGGGAACACTGGAGGCGTTCGGCGATGGTTTTCACGTTGAGCAACGGATTGGAGAATTGCTCCCGCACGATCCACTTCACTTGGAGCACTTTGCCAATGTCGCCCTCGAGGTTGCCGCCGCCGGTTTCGACCAGATTTTGGAACATGCTCAAGACGGCGATGGTGAGGCCCTTGAGCAAGGTATCGCGTGCCGGACTCATCATGTGGTGGGTCTCGACGATCTGGTTGGTCAAACCGATGAACGTCTCCAGCTCAGGCGCTTCAAAAAACTCGATCGTCTCGATGTCGGGTCGTCCGGGCGCGACTTCGTGAGCGAAGTGCAGACTCATGGCGTGACTGTAAAACCCGACGACCAGATTGCGAAATTTGCCGAAATCGTCGCGGTAGATGGTTTCGCCATGGGGCATGCCGGCGGGGACAATCAACATTTCTCCGGGACCCACCTGCACGGTTTCCTTGGGAAAACGAAACTCCGTGCTGCCCTGGATTTGGATGAAGATCTCCGGCCGGAAATGAAAATGCATGTCGCGGTGTTTCTGGAGCAGACCCTCCAGCGATGGGATACGCAGACGTAAACGCTGGCGATCCGCGGCGACGATACTGCGGGCGAAGAGTTCACGCATCTCAGCGCGATCACGTAAATCAAGGGGTTTTCCGGGGCAGGAGCCAGCTAAGACTTGTCGGGTTTTCATGGGGTCTGAAATCGGAAGAAGAATGGGGGTTGGACTGAGCTTCGTCCCGCCGCGGGGGGATTTATGAGGGGAATGTCGGCTCAAGTGATGGTGGGGGAGATCTTTGAGGACGCAACTTCGGTCGAATGAATTTGGTAAATATCAAAGATATGTCCTCATCCTTGCGGTGATGTCGGGGTGGAGGCCGTTCAAAATCTCGATCGACGGCGCGGTTAACGTGGGTCGAGTTGGAGCAAAATTTCGATTTTCTAAGTTTGCGACTCCACCGTTCTGGTTCGGAATAGGCGGCATGCGTTACCCCTTATTGGCGTCAGCTTTCCTGTGGTGTTTGGTCGGAGTTGGAGCGATGGCAGTCGAAGATCAGGACTGGCCGGTCTATTTGGGCGACCAAGGCGCGACGCATTTTTCGAGGTTGGATCAGATCAATGTGAGCAATGTGGCCGAGCTGGAGGTGGCGTGGACGTGGCAGGCGGGGGATTTGCTGCCGGGCACTCAGATTCAGTGCAACCCCTTGGTGATCGGCGGAGTGATTTACACCACCACACCGAGTTTAAATTTGGTCGCGTTGGACGCCAAAAGCGGGCGGGAGCTCTGGCGCTATGAGACCCATGAACCGACCGGCGTAAATCGGGGCGTGGCGTATTGGGCCGATGGCGACGACCGACGAATCCTGATCGGAGCGGGTAAGTGGCTACAGGCCGTCAATGCCGCGACTGGTGAATTAATCCCGAGTTTTGGCGAAGGCGGGCGAGTCGACTTGGCGGAAAACATGGGGCGCGACGTGACGGGGATGGCCATCCAAGCCAACACCCCGGGGATCGTGACGGGCGACTTGATCATCATGGGCATGCGTTTGGGCGAAGGGCCGGCGCAGGCCGCGCCCGGACCGATCCGGGCGTTCAACGTGCGCACCGGTAAATTAGCGTGGGTCTTCAACACCATTCCGCAACCCGGTGAGCCCGGCTACGAAACCTGGCCGACGGAAGCTTGGAA
>CAXBOL010000695.1:0-3304 GCA_963977295.1 uncultured Opitutaceae bacterium | reverse complement strand
ACTACCCCGTAGGGTGTCGGCGTACCATCGTGGTAGACGCTGACCATGGCCGCGTTGAGGCGTTGGCTGACGAAGTCGCCGACCTCATCGAGAACGTAGGCCGTGCCGCCGGACATGCCGGCCGCGAAGTTTCGTCCGGTGGAGCCGATGCAGATGACTTCGCCGCCGGTCATGTATTCACAGCCGTGGTCGCCCACGCCTTCGATGACCGCCTTGATGCCACTGTTGCGGACGCAGAAGCGTTCGCCCGCCATACCGGCGAGAAAGGCCTCTCCGGCGGTGGCTCCGTAGAACCCGGTGTTGCCTGTGATGATGTTTTCACAGGCGACAAAAGGGGCGTTTTTTGGCGGGTAGACCACGATGGTGCCGCCGGAGAGGCCTTTGCCGCAGTAGTCGTTGGTGTCGCCTTCAACGGTGAGGGTCATGCCGCGCGGACAGAATGCGCCGAGACTTTGGCCAGCCGATCCGGTGAACTTGAGTTGAATGGTGTCAGGGGGAAGTCCCGCGCCGCCGTAGCGCCGGGAAATTTCGGAGCCCACGATGGTGCCCACGACGCGGTGGGTGTTGATGATGGGGAATTTCGCCGTGACTTTTTCGCCGCGTTCGATGGCCGGTCGGCACACCTCGAGCAGGTGAGTGTTGTCGAGGGCAAGCTCGAGGCGGTGATCCTGGCGTTGCGAACAGTAGGTGCCGACCTCGCGGCCAACCTTGGGACGGTAGAGGATCTTGGAGTAGTCCAGTCCGCGAGCCTTCCAGTGGTCGATCGCGTCGCGCATCTCCAAGTGATCAACATGGCCGACCATCTCGGGGATCGAGCGGAAGCCCAGCCGGGCCATGATCTCCCGCAGCTCCTCGGCGATGTAGGTCATGAAGTTGACCACGGCGTCGGGGGAGCCGGTAAACTTCTCGCGCAGACGAGGGTCCTGGGTGGCAACGCCCACGGGGCAGGTATTCTTGTGGCAGACCCGCATCATGAGACAGCCGAGCGTAACGAGTGGCGCGGTGGCGAAACCGAATTCCTCGGCCCCGAGCAGGCAGGCAATGGCGACATCGCGGCCGGTCTTGAGTTGGCCATCGACCTCGACGACGACGCGACTCCGCAGGTCGTTGAGCAACAGGGTTTGATTGGTCTCGGCGAGGCCGAGTTCCCACGGTGCGCCCGCGTGCTGAATACTGGAGCGAGGGGACGCGCCGGTGCCGCCGTCGTAACCGGAAATGAGGATCACATCGGCCTTCGCTTTGGCGACGCCGGTGGCGATGGTGCCGACGCCGATTTCCGAGACCAACTTCACGTTGATCCGGGCATGCACGTTGGCGTTTTTCAAGTCGTGGATGAGCTGCTGCAGATCCTCGATCGAGTAGATGTCGTGGTGGGGCGGCGGTGAGATGAGGCCGACGCCCGGCGTGGTGCCGCGAGTCTTGGCGATCGCGGGCAACACCTTGTGACCGGGGAGTTCACCGCCTTCGCCCGGCTTGGCGCCCTGCACGATTTTGATCTGCAGTTCGTCGGCATTGACGAGGTAGTGGCTGGTGACGCCGAAACGGCCCGAGGCGACCTGCTTAATCGCGGATCGGCGCAGGTCGCCATTGGCGTCGCGGGTGAAACGGTCGGCATCTTCGCCGCCTTCGCCGGTGTTGGACTTTCCGCCCAGGCGGTTCATCGCGATGGCGAGAGATTCGTGGGCTTCCTTGCTGATCGACCCATAGGACATCGCGCCAGTCTTGAAGCGTTTCACGATTTCCGAGGCGGGCTCGACTTCGGCGAGCGGGATGGACTTGGCGTCGTCGAATTTGAATTCCATCAGGCCGCGCAGGGTGAACATGTCTTTCGACTGGTCGTTGATCCCGTGGGAGTATTCCTTGAAGAGGGCGTAGTCGGAAGACCACGTGGCCCGCTGCAGCTTGTGAATGGCGATCGGACTGAACAGATGCTTCTCGCCGCCGGCGCGCCATTGATAGACGCCGCCCGGGTCGAGGGCGTCATTCTGCGCGTCCTGCCGTGCGCCGAAGGCGTCTTGATGGCGCGCATAAACTTCGCGGGAGATTTCATCCAGCCCAATGCCGTCCACGCGCGACGGCGTGGTGGTGAAGTAGCGACTAATGACCGAATCATCCAAGCCGATGGCCTCGAAAATCTGGGCGCCGCGGTAGCTGGCCACGGTCGAGATGCCCATCTTGGCCATGGTCTTGATGACGCCCTTGATGTTGGCCTTGATGAAATTGGCTTGGGCTTTCGCCGGATCCATATCGATCTCACCGTCGAGGATGAGGTGTTCAACCGATTCGAAGGCGAGGAACGGATTGATGGCGTCGCAGCCGTAACCGAGCAGCAAAGCAAAGTGCTGCACCTCGCGCGGTTCGCCGGATTCGAGAATGATGGAAACCTTCCCGCGCAGGCCCTCGCGGATGAGATGATGGTGTAGGCCGGCGACGGCCAGCAGGGCGGGAATGCCGGCCCGGTTCGGACCGGTGCCACGGTCGGAGAGGATGATCAGATTGACGTCGTCGCGAATCGCATCGTCCGCCATCTCGAACAGGAGTTCGAGGGCTTCCTCCAGCCCCCTGCCTTGCCGTGCGGCCCGAGGCTCGTGCACCGGTTGATGGCCTGCCTTGAGTCCGGCTTGATCAGTCGTGGGGTCGAACAGGATGGGCAGCGTAGCGGCCTTGAACCCGGGCGCCTTGAGCTCGCGGATACGGGCGAGCTTCACGTTGTCGATGATTGGGTTCTCCAGCTTGATCATGCGGCAGTTTTCCGGGCCGGGATTAAGCAGATCAGCCTCGGACCCGAGGAACGTGACGCTGGCAGTGATCAACTCCTCACGGATCGGATCGATCGCCGGATTGGTCACTTGGGCAAACAGCTGCTTGAAGTAATTGTAGAGCGGTTGCGGGCGGTCGGACAGGACGGCCAGCGGCGCATCGTTGCCCATCGCGCCCAGAGGCTGATTGCCCGTTTCGGTGCTCGGTTTGATCAGGAAGCGCAGGTCTTCGAACGTGTAACCAAAGGCCTTCTGGCGTCGCTTGAGGGTCTCCAGTTTGAGTCCGCGCACGGGAGCGGACGGTTGGGGCAGATCATCCTCTTTGATGAGATTTTGCTGCAGCCACTCGCCGTAGGGCTTTTCGGCGGCGATCTTTTCCTTCAGCTCGGTGTCGCCGATGATACGGCCCTCGTGTGTATCAACCAGGAACATACGGCCGGGTTCGAGGCGGCCTTTCTTGATCACGGTGGCAGGATCGATGTCGGGCAGAACACCGACCTCGGAGGCCATGATCACCAGGTCATCACTGGTGACGTAGTAGCGGG
>CAXBOL010000694.1:0-3313 GCA_963977295.1 uncultured Opitutaceae bacterium | reverse complement strand
GTATGAGGTGTTGGAGGTGGTGGACGATCAGACTCTGCGCATCGCCCCGGCAGCAGTGGCGACGGGAACGGCGTCGTATTCGGTGGGACGTCGATCCTACAGTAAGTTCACGGTGGGCAACGCGGACTACTTCCTGCTCGATACCAAAACGCACCGTGAATACCACGATACGATGCACCCCGCCAAACCGGGATTGACCATATTGGGCAAGGAGCAGCATGAGTGGCTCATCGCCGAAATGGCGGCGAGCGAGGCGGATTTCTTTTTCGTGTTTTCGTCGGTTCCGTTCATGGTGCCTCATCGTGGGGCGGGCGGATATGCCATGGCCGACAACAAGGACGAATCCTGGACGGTCTTCGTGGATGAACGAGAAAAATTGATCAAGTTTTGGGACGAGTTGGGTAAGCCGGTCTTCGTATTGACCGGAGACCTACACAATAGTTTCGCGATCAAGATCACGGATCACATCTGGGAGTTTTGCTCCGGTCCACACAACTCGGTGAATCACCGACTTTCGGATGAAGGGGATCGCCCTCGGAGTGGACTGTGGCAGTTCGACACGCGAAAAATGGATATCCGCTGGTCGACGTTTATTCTCGATGACATCCCAAGACCCGAGCGCATGCATCCGCATTACTGTGTAGTGCAGATCAATAACGTATTTAACAACCCCCTCAAAATCGGTGAAGAGCGCTGGGTGGCCTACGAACACCCGCAGGTGATCTTTCAGTTCTTCGATGGCCGCACGGGCGAGTTGCGCTACTCGGAAACGGTTTCCACCAAGCGGTGAAAAAATTCGTCCATCATCTTTCTCTCACACCACACTCATGAAAACGCTATCCCACCCCTCGTTTGATTCATCCTTACTCACGCGCCGCCATGCACTCAAAACCCTGTCGGCGGCGACATTGCTGGGGGTTTTGGGGCGGTCTGCCTGGGGGCAAAACGCCTACACCGGAAAACGCCTCGGCATCGCGCTGGTGGGTTTAGGGAACTACTCCACCAACCATCTCGCACCGGCCCTGCAGTTCACCCAAATTGCGGAACTGCGAGGCATCGTTACCGGCAGTCCGGAAAAGGTGCCCGAATGGCAGGAGAAATACGGCATCAAGGAAAGCAACGTTTACAACTACGACAACTTCGACGAGATCGCGAAGAACCCCGATATTGACATCATTTACGTCGTGGTGCCTCACGGGCTGCACGCTAAGTTTGCCATTCGCGCGGCCAACGCCGGTAAGCATGTGATCTGCGAAAAACCGATGGCACGATCCGTCGCCGAAGCAGACGCCATGTTAGCAGCTGCGAAGAAGAACCGAGTCACCCTCGCAATCGGCTACCGCCTCCATCATGATCCCTTTCATCTGCGAGTGATGGAGCTCGCTCGCACCGAGGCGCTCGGAAAATTGAAAACCTGCCGCGCGGAGTTTAGCGGAAGACCCTCGGACGAACGCGTAAGGACTCACTGGCATTTTGATCGAGAACTTGGGGTGGCGGGTGCGCTCTATGATCTTGGGGTCTACGCAGTGCAGGCCCAGATCTACGTCGCAGGTCAAAACCCGACTGGCGTGACGGCAAAAAGTTATAATACCCGTCCCGAACTCTTCACGGAATGTCAGGAAGGGTATGATTGGGAGTTGGAGTTTCCTAACCGGATGGAATCCTCGGGAGCAGCGGTCAGTAATCGTTCGGCGAATCAAGTGCATGTCACCGCAGAGCGCGGGAAGTTTGGGATTCAAACCCGGGCCTACGCCTACGATGGTCAGGAAGGTTACATCAACGATCAGCCCATGATTTTAACCCATGTGCGGCAGCAGACGTTGCACATGGACGGCGTGTGTCAGTCAATTTTGGCCGGACTCCCCGTGCGGACTCCTGGCACCATGGGTAGGCGTGACATTGTGGTGCTCCAGGGCATACTCGAATCCATCGACACCGGAAAGAAAGTGTCACTGACCCCGCGGTTTATTTAGTCTGATGATTTCCTCGTTTTTTCGGCCCCTCCTCGTGGTTGGAATGGTGCTCTGCACGGGCATGATGTCAGCCGGGGCTAAAGCCGCGAAATCGAAGCCCAACGTTATCGTCATCTACACCGATGACCAAGGTTACGGGGACGTCAGTTACCTGAACCCGGCGGCGAAGTTTCAGACGCCGAACATCGACCGCCTGGCTCGAGAGGGCATTACGTTTACCGATGCGCATTGCGCGGACACGGTCTGCACGCCGTCGCGCTACAGTTTGCTGACCGGGCGATACAGTTGGCGCACGGTATTGAAGCGGGGCGTATTCGGAGCGGAGCGGACGGGTTTGATTGAAGACGGTCGCATGACCTTGGCGTCGTTGTTGCAGGACAACGGCTACCGCACCGCGATGGTGGGGAAGTGGCACTTGGGCATGGATTTTCCCGGAGAGTGGGGTAATCGCGATTGGACTCAGCCGGTGGCCGATATGCCGTTGGACAAAGGCTTCGGCTATTTTTACGGAATTCCGGCGTCGATGAATTACGGCGTGTTGGCTTGGTTTGAAGGGCGTTACGCAAAGGTGCCGCCCACCGTTTACGGTCAAAAGACGAAGAATGTCCGGGCGCTGCAGGACTACCGAATCGCGCCGCCGTATGAAACCGAAGTGAAGCCAGGGTTACTCGAGATCGCTCCGGACTTTATCGATAACGAGTGCCTGACGCGCTTCACCGATAAATCCATCGAATGGATACAGCAACATATGGCAGAGCAGAGTCGAAAACCGTTCTTTCTGTATTTACCCTATACTTCGCCTCACAAACCGGTGGTGCCATTGCCGGAGTTTCATGGTCAAGGCGAGGCGGGAGCTTATGGCGAGTTCATGATCGAGACAGATTATCATATCGGGCGGTTGCTGGACTTTCTGGATGACGCCGGTCTCACCGAAGACACCATGATAATCTTATCCAGTGATAATGGACCCGAGAGCACCTGGGCGGAACGGCAGGAAAAATTTGGACATGCCAGTGCCGGTGGGTTTCGCGGGGGCAAGCGCGACATTTACGAAGGCGGTCATCGGGTGCCGTTTTTTGTGCGTTGGCCGGGAGGCGTGGCTAACCCGGGACGGCAGTGGGATGGGCCGGTGAGCCAAGTCGATTTGCTTGCGACCTTAGCGGACTTGGTCGGAGTTAAGCTACCGGATGACGCGGGCGAGGACAGCGTAAGTTTTTATAGCGTGCTGGGTGATCCCGATAGTCGACGAGTGGCTGAACCGCTGATTCACCACGAAATTAATGGGCGACTGGGCATCCGGGATGGCGCGTGGAAATTGGTGATGCCGCACGGTCAACGCA
>CAXBOL010000693.1:0-3315 GCA_963977295.1 uncultured Opitutaceae bacterium | reverse complement strand
GGTTTCGGGCACCCCCGCGGCGTCGTAGGGACCCGTCACACTGATCTGATAAACCGCCGGCGACTGCCGCGGATGCCGGTGCATGTTGAAGCGCGCGATATAAGGCTCGCGTTGGGTTTCGATCAACGACTCCGGCTTTTTCCAAAACGTGATTCCGAGTTGATGTTGGCCCGCCTTCACCTTCACTCGCGCCTTCAAATCGGCATCCGCAATGGCGTGATCCGCCGGCGTCTCCGGACGCAACAAGGTGAATTCAGCCACGCGCTCGCGATCGATCAAATACTCCATCACATGGGTCGCATTCAGGCCTTCCACGTGCTCATTGCGGTCACGCATGAGCAGCACCTCGATGTCGTATTCCCCGTCAGCCGGGAAAATCTGATCAATCACCGCTCCGCCCCGCGTGCCGATCGGCAATCCTTCGACGTGAGCTTCCTGTGAAAAGTCCGGCTTAATCCGAATCGTGGTGCCGCGGGGAGACTTTCCCGTCGTGCCTATCGCGAGGCGGCTGATGGTTTGGGCGGCGGTGATGTAGCGATCCAACAGGGTCGCCGTGAGATCGCCCACCGTGATATTGTCGAAGCCTTGGCTCGATTCGTCCCGCGGCAACATGTCGGTGGTCTTGAATTCGAGTCCCAACAAATCTCGCACTGCGTTCCGATATTCATGACGGGTCAGACGGCGAAACGTGGCGGTGCGACCTGGATTCGGATCCTCCTGCGCATTGTTATCCAAATCCGTAATGACCTGACCGAGGATCAACTCGTAGGACTCATCGGCGGGACGCTTGCGCCCGACGGGCGGCATCTGGCGGGCCCGCATCCGCCGCACCACTCGCTCCCACTCCTCCGCATGCAACCCGATGTCTTGCTCGATAATCTCCAGCAAACTCAGCCCCGCCTCCTGCTTGTCCTTCCCGTGACAATTGACGCAATACTCCTTCACCAAGGCCGCCGGGGTATCGACCGGAATCGGCACGTGATTGGCCGGCAGTTCCTGCCATAAAACTTTGAGATAATCGTTCAGTTCCGCTGCCGCCGCGTCGTAAGCCGCCTCGCTGGGCCGCGGCGCATCCGGTTCATCGATGGGCGGCATTTCGCGCTCGCGCAGCATCCATTCGACATCTTCCCAAACGTCGTAACTTTCTAACCCCGAGTGCCCGAGCAGACTTTCCAGATCCAAGTCGCCCTTCATCTTATCCTCATTGTGACACCCCACGCAAAACTCCGAGACCAGTGCTTCCGTCCTTGAAGGCACCACCGCTTCGGCATCAAGGAACACCTCCGCGCCGTGCACCAGCCCAGCCAGCACGAACGACGCCGCACTCAGACGCAACCAATGGGTCATAGTCGAACAACGGGGCAGTAAGATGACTTCACAGGGGGGTAACCGGAGCATGGAGAAAGGGTTGATGGGGCAACGGGCCAGTAAATCCAACAATTGGTTTACCATTTAAGCAGAAACACACAAATTAGTCTATTTTACCGTCACTATCAACCGGGGGGATGCGGAATATTTGGTGGTTTTGCAGCTGCATCTTCGGCTTCCGTGCCTCTAACCGAGTCGTTATCCAGCATTTCTGGGGACGTCTTCGCCTCTTCAGCTGCCTTGGCCTTAGCTTCCGCTTCTTCCCGAGCTCGCACCCTTGAAGGCCGCTCCGGATGCAGGATTCTGGCTATCGAATCATGGGGCACCGACCAGGCTCGTTCTTCTTCCGGATCGTAGACGATCGTAAACCGGGAGGTCGTGCCCAACAGCATCACATCTCGTCGCAAAGCCGTATCCGCCGGCCACATGATCGGACGCATTTCCAACGTGATGTGACTGCCTTTGCCGTCTCGCACTCGGAGGGCCGACCACAATCCGTAAAATTGGGTGAAGGCCAGAGCGTAGACGACGAAGAAAGCATAGCCCATCGTCCGCTGCAATGCGGGCCCGTGCTTGGGCGGCCTCGAGGGATCCGGCACCTTGGCAAACCACTTGGGCCAGCGCCACCGAACCCACCAGATCAATCGATAAGACAACGCCATGTAGACGCTGAAAAACGGGATCGGGAGCAAAAGAAACAGAGCCACCGCGGGCTCCCGAAACACCATGACCAGAAAGTCCGAGACATCAGTCAGTTCCAAGAACCGCACGTTTAAAATAAAATAAAACCACGCCGCATAGGCCGCTCCAAACACGGTCAAGGCCGCATACGCCAGACTCACACCCAAGCCCGGATTATCCTTGAGCATCTGCGGCCAATAATAGCTGGCCCGATAATGGTCGGGCATGGGAGGCCGGGGCGGACCCGGCGAAGATGATTCCGCGACTAAAGGGTTCGATTCCGGTTCGGCGGGCGTGGACATCGGGACGCAACCAAACCGGTTCGCTGGCACCGGGCAACTTTAACCTGCGCTATTGACGCCCCAATTTACGGTATTTGATCCGGTGCGGGCGATCCGCCGAAGCCCCCTTGCGTCGCTTAAAATCTTCCTGATAAGCCGAGTAATTTCCCGCAAACCAACAGACCTCGGAATCGCCTTCGAACGCCATGATGTGCGTCGCTACCCGATCCAAGAACCACCGATCGTGGGAGACCACCACCGCACAGCCGGCAAAGGTCGCCAGCCCGTCTTCGAGCGCCCGAATGGAATTCACGTCCAAATCATTGGTCGGTTCGTCGAGCAGGAGCAAATTCGCCCCGCTCTTCAACAAACGCGCCAAATGCACCCGGTTCCGCTCCCCGCCTGAGAGCACGCCCACCTTCTTTTGCTGATCCGCCCCGGTGAACCCAAACTGGGCACAATAGGCGCGCGCATTCATCTCCCGTTTGCCCATCTGCAGGGTTTCTTCCCCGCCACTGATGGCTTCGTAAATCGTCTGCCCATCCGGCAACGCATCCCGCGACTGATCGACGTGCGCGAACTTCACCGAGGGTCCCACCCTCAACACCCCCGAATCAGGGGTTTCGTCGCCAATGATCATGCGAAACATCGTGGTCTTGCCAGCGCCGTTCGGGCCGATCACCCCGACGATTCCGCCCGGAGGTAATTTGAACTCCAAATTGTCGAACAACAGCTTGTCGCCATACGCTTTGCGCACTTTCTGCGCATCGACCACGAGTTCGCCCAAGCGCGGACCGGCCGGAATCAGGATCTCAAACTCGCGCTCTTTTTCCGCGACGTCTTCGTTGAGCATCGCCTCGTAAGCATTGATTCGAGCCTGCCCCTTGGCCTGCCGGGCTCGCGCCCCCTGCCGAATCCAAGCCAGCTCGCGCGCCATCGCTTTTTGGCGACGATCTTCCGTGCGTTGCTCGATCGCGAGTTGTCG
>CAXBOL010000692.1:0-3331 GCA_963977295.1 uncultured Opitutaceae bacterium | reverse complement strand
CGAGCCGTCGCGGTGGGAGTAAAATCCGCAAAGACGCGATAGTCGCCGGCCAAATGAGGCGTGAATGAAAACTGCCACTCGCCGGCCGTGGGGCCGGGTTCGGGATGAAGGTGTTGATAATCCTGCAAGGTCGGATCCACCACCATGATATGGAGCTTCCGCGTGTGGGCCACGAGCAGGTCCACGGGGCCAATTCTCTTGCCACTCGACGTGGTCAAACTGAGGGAAAAATCGCGAGGTTCACCGGTGCGAATCACGTTGGGTGATACCGTCAAAGTAACCGGCGATCGCGCGGTCGTGACGGGTAGAAATTGCGGAGCGGCCGGATCACAAAACTCCAAGACGTTGTCACCCTCCAGCCGGAAATCTCCGTGACTCAAATTTGTGCCCGTCGGCAACCAGCGAAAAAAAACAAACACCGCCAGGGCCGCGACGGTGAGACCCACGACTTGCCGCTGTTGCGACGCACTCAGGCGGGACGATTCGGACATTTCACTCATCGGAGGATCTTTCGCACAAATTGCTTCACGTCCCACTGACTACCATCGGCGCGATCGATGATGCGTCCGTCAGCGTCGATGAGCAGGGTGGCCAAGGTGTGTTGTATCAGCGGACCGTCAATCTCGCCGACCAAGACACCGAATTGGGTTAAGAGGTCTTTTATCGCCGACTCCGGTCCGGTGAGAAAAGAGTAATTTGAGGTATCGATGCCTCGGATCTCGGCATATTCCCGCAGCACACCCGGGGTATCATGCTCAGGGTCAAACGTGATGGAGATCAGGGCAAGTTCGTCGCTACGCCCCGCCTCGGCGACCGCCGCCTGAACTGCCATCATATTATTCACCGCGGCCGGGCACATGGTCACCACGGGACAGCGGGTGTAGATGAAGTTGATCAGGATTTTTTTGCCGCGAAACCGAGAGGCTTCGACCACCGCGCCGGTCTGATCGTAGAGGGCAAAGTTAGGTAGATTTTCTCCGACGGAGCGGAAGGCTTTACTGCCGCGAATGGTGGTATCTTCGCGCAGTGCTGCCGCCGCCGCCCCCACGCGGGATGAGTCCATGTCGTCGACGCGCCAGATGTGTTCGAGTCGGAACTGTCCCATATCTTCCTCAATCAACCGCGCGGTGATCCGAGAGCCTTCGATGGCATTGGCCAAGTCCCCCTCGCCCACCTGGAACTCCATCACCATGGCGGGCATAAAATCGGGAATCTCGTCGTGATCGACCAGCAACGTGCCTCGATCCTTATCCACTCGCACGATCTGACCCGATAGTGGCAATCCCGGGAGACTCGGGCGGGCGGGGGCGGACTGCTCCGCGGTTTCTTGACGCTGACACCCTGTCATAACCCCGAGGGTGACGAGCATGACGCCTGCAGCTAAACTTATGCGCAGAATTCGGAAAGACACGAACTCACCGATTCCTCGGCACATAGAATTGTCAAATTGAATGCCGTAAGTAACGGTCTGCCTTTCCACGGTTAAAGCCTTCCTTATCGCCATGCTCGCTCGCCTCACTTCCAACAGAACATCCGACTATCAACCGAGCGTTGCTTGGTTCGCAGCGATCGGTGGGATTTGGGTGTTCGTCTTGATCATGCTTGGAGCGTTCACCACCAGCATCGGCGCGGGCATGGTGTTTCTCGACTGGCCGCTGTCGAACGGCTCCCTGAACCCTGACGGCTGGCTGACCGACATCATGATGTTTGCGGAGCACTCCCACCGCCTCAGCGCGGGACTGATGTCGTTCATCACCATCGCGATCTGGCTCTACGTGTGGGCCAGGGAAGATCGCAAATGGGTGCGCAATCTGGCGCTGTTTGCGGTAGTCTTGGTGTTCACTCAAGCGCTGGTCGGTGGACTGCGCGTCTTGTTTGATCATCTGCACATCGAATCGATCGAAACGAGTGTCGGCCGACTCTTCGCCATGATCCATGCCTGCCTGGCCCAGATCTATGTCTGCACCCTCTTAGCCATCGCCGTGGTGCTCTCGAACCGGTGGATCAATTGGCACGGCCGCGCGGCTTCGGCTAAAATCGGCCAGCTCGGGCGTTGGTGTGTCGGACTGATTCTTTTGCAACTAGCGGTGGCCGCGGTGATGCGGCACAGCCACGCGGGACTCGCGATTCCGACATTTCCGCTCAGCAGCCCCGAGGGCGATTTACTGCCGCCGTTGTGGAACTTCCACGTCAGCATCCACTTCGCACACCGCGTAATGGCGGCGGTGTTAACCATTGCGCTCGGCTGGTTCGCCCTCGCCATTTGGCGCGACTCGTCCGTGGGGTCAGGATTAAAAGCCGGCGCGACCGCCATCGTAACACTATTGGTTGTGCAAATTGCTTTAGGCGCTTCCGCTATCTGGATGATTCGAGATCCCTATGTGACCACCGCCCACGTGTTGGTTGGCGCCTGCCTGCTCGCCACCACATTTGGCACCACGATTTGGGCTAACCGACGCAGCATGTCCTCCTCCGCATGACCACGGCCGCTTCCTCCTCCAGTGCGCAGGCCGATCCCATCGCCGGCAAGTTTTCCGACTACCTCGAGCTGACCAAACCTCGGCTCAGCATGCTGTCGGTCATCACGGCCTTGGTCGGCTATCTAGTCGTGAAAGCGCCATGGGATTGGACACACTTCCTTGCGACGATGATCGGCACCTCCGCCTGCGCCGGCGGGGTTGCGGCCCTCAATCAATGGATGGAACGCGATACGGATGCGCAAATGAACCGAACGTCCGATCGCCCGATTCCGGCCGGCAAAGTTCCCGACGGAGCCGCCTTCGTGCTGGGATGGGGGCTCAGCATCAGCGGATTAGCGCTCTTATTCACTTTCGCCAGTGCGCTTGCCGCCACTTTTGCGTTGGCGACGATTATCACTTATCTGGCGTGGTATACCCCCGCCAAACGTTACTCGCGGTGGAGCACAGAGATCGGTGCGATCGCTGGGGCATTTCCTCCACTCATCGGCTATACCGCAGCACATGGCGGGATCGAAGGCCTCGGCTGGGTCTTGTTCGGAATTTTGCTGTTTTGGCAGATTCCTCACTTCATGGCGATCGCTTGGACCTATCGCGAAGACTACGGCAAGGTCTCCTTTCCGATGCTACCCGTCCGCGACAGCGAAGGAGGCAAGGTGGCTGCCTGGTCCTTGATCAACACGGTCGCGGTGGTCGCGGTCAGCGCATTACCCACTGTGCTCGGTGATGCCACCTGGATCTATTTTGCGATCACCATGGTCCTCGGATTGTGGTTCCTGGGTCGAGCGCTCGGGTTCATGCGCTCCGAAGGTCGGAACAAAGCGGCCCGCCGACTCTTCTTTGCCTCGATCATT
>CAXBOL010000691.1:0-3335 GCA_963977295.1 uncultured Opitutaceae bacterium | reverse complement strand
GCGGTCACGCCCTACCTCAGAACACGTTGCGCTAAAGTCTATTTCTCAAAAGACGTCGGTATTAGTTGACCTCGTAAACTTCGACCAAGGCGATGCCGGTGGTGCGGTTCACGCCGCTGACGGTGGCGGTGTAGACGCCGGGGGCCAAGGTGACGACCAGGGCGGCGTCGGCGGTGCTGCTCAGGGGGAAGGCTCCGAGGGTTTGGGCCGTGGAAGCGATGCTGGCGTTGTTGTTCCAGTTGTCGTTCTCGGCCACGACGGTGGCACCACCGTCCTTGTGCACGACGAGTTGCGGATTAGCCAGAACTCCGGGCACGCCGAAGTCTCCGAGAGTCGCACCCACCCCGCGGATCAAGAGTGTTTTGGTGCCGGTGCCGCCGATGACAAAGCCGGCTACGAGCACATCTCCATCCGTGCCGACTTGGCTGCGGGCGGAGACGTTGACCAGGCGGGCACTGCCGCCGGTGACGGCCTCGGTATCATAGGCTTCCACGAGGACCACACCGGTGCTGCCTTTCGTGTCCACTACGGCATTATACACCGCGGTGTTCAGTGAAGTGGAAAGGGCGGCGTCCAGATTCGAACTCAACGGGAATGCGCCCAGGGTGGAGAACAGGTTCGAGAGGGAACTGCCGCCGCCCCAGTTGTCGTTGTCGGTGACGGCCTCATTCGTGCCGTTAACCGAGCGGGAAAGTTGCAAGCGCGGATCGGCGACCACGCCGGGCACGCCCAAGGCACCCAGAGTCGGGCCGACCACGCGAATGAGCAGGCTCTTGGACCCGCTGCCGCCCACGACCATGCCGACACTCAAGGCATCGGCGCCGGTGCCGGATACGCTGCGCACGGACATGTTGACGATGCGGCTGGTGTCGCTGCTGCTGCCGCCGGAATTCCCCGAACCTGAGCCGGAGCCGCTGTTGGCGGTGACACCGAGCACGGGTCCCCAATCCATCGGGTAGTTGTTGAATAAAGCACCTCGCGCTTGCAGGGCTTTACGGCCGGTGGAGGAGGCGGTGTAGTTAAAAGTCGACCCGGTGGTGTGACTGCTGGTTTTGAGAATCGTGGCGACTTCGGTATTGCTCAGGCTGATGTCATCGATGAGCCAGCCAAAATTTGAGGTGGTGTCGTTGAAAAACGAACCGCTCGAGAAAGTCAGCACGAAGCGAACGCGGATGGTTTGCCCCACATAGTCGGAAAGATCGACGGATCGAGACTGAAAGCCGGTTTCAGAGAGACCGGATCCGGTGCTGCTCCCTGCTTGTTCATAAACGGTGCTCCATGATACGCCGCCATTGGTTGAAACCTGCACTGAGGCGAATTGATTAACCGTCATGAAACCAAGCCGCGATTGGAAGCTGAGGGTCGCGCCGCTCGAGACGAAATAGGGTTCGGGCAAGGTGAGGCTCTCGGTGCCACGCCGAGGGTTGGCGAGGTGGTAGGCGCCGTTGCCCGATGCGGTGGGCGAGGAAACGCGGGGAGAGTAGTCTTCACTCGATCCATCGATGAGCCCTTGGAGGTCATTTTCGGCACCGTAGGCGAAGTCGAATGGGGCAAGATCAAGCTCGCGCCAGTAAAACCCGCTTCCGAATGAGGGCACGTTGACGGTGTAAGGGCTCGGTCCTCCGGTGCCGGGCGCCGCGGAACCGGATATCGTGGTCGGACTGAAATCTGAACCGGGAGAATCGGGATCGAATACGGTGACCGTGTAAGTGAAATTTTTGGTCGTGCCGCCCACCGCGACATTGCTGACGGTGACCTCGTAGTTGACGTCGGCTTCGGGCGTCGGGTGCGAGTCCCGGTCATCACCGGACTTACCGTCGTAGAGCCAAACTAGGATTGAATCCAAGGTATTGCCCGTGATGGCGGCTTCGATCTGCGTCGCGATGGGCGTGCCGTTGCGTTTCATGCTGACCGTCGCTCCCGAGAAGTTCGCGTCGGGGAGGGCAAACGACCACCGCGGCCAAACGAGAGGAGCGGGCACGTGCCCTTTGGGGGGCCACGCTACAAACTCGTCGCGAGTTGCGGGACGAGTAGACGAGACAAGCGCATCTTGAATCCACAGGGCGTTGGCGGGCGAAAATTCGCCTTGGGCCTCCACATCTCCCGTACCCATCTCACGGGTGGGCGCATGAAAAATCCAGCGTCGGTGTCCGACCTCTTTATTACCGGCGCCATGGTCGCGAATGTAGCCGTCCATCGTATCCGGTCCGCGAGTGCCGATCCCGAGATTCGACATGTTGGCCGCTTCGGCGCCGTCGGCGGTAACATAAACCCAACCGGGCTGGCTGGCCGGGAAGTGGCTCAATGCTTTATTGGCGCTCATGATGAGCGCGGCTTGCTGCGCTTTGGCGGAAAATGTGGAGTTGATCGTGACTTGGGCGGGGACCCCGGCTAACGCCCGGTAGAAGTTTACCCGATTGATAACTGCTTCCTTAAACGCGGCGCTGGTGGTTCCAGGATCACCGCTGGCCGTATCGCCAGTCCAACCGCTGGGGACGTCGGAGGAGATACCATACATGGCACGATAAAATTGGCGAGACTGCTCACGGGAGCTCAGATCGACGGTCCAAGGTTCCCCCAAGGCCTGGATCTTAGGATCTAATTCCGACGCGGCCTGCAAGGCTGGGACCTCGCTCGGGCTTACGGGGATGGGCTGGGAAAACAGGGGCAGGGAGGTCAGCAGGGTCAGTCCAGTGGCGAGGGAAAGGTTGCGCATAAAAAGGTGAAGAACGGGAGGGCGGAAAAATTTAAAGGAGAAAATTCCTCTTCAATGGCGTATTAAAACCGGGTGAAGGGTCATCTGATGGGAGTCTTTACAGGTGAAAGTGGGTAGCAAGTCTGAGCGGGGGTTTTTGTTCCTCAGCTCCACGGCGTGGGGTAGTGGCGGGGCGGCAGAGTCTTCGTTCAGAAGTTCGGTTTTGCCTTTGCGCTGGATCGGGAAATTTGCGCGGATGTTAAGTGATGCGCATTACCGGACTTGCTCTTGTTCCTCCCCCCACCGCGGCTGATCTTCCTCGAGTCACACCCGAACTGCTTGCCTCGGTGTTGGCCCGATATTCGCGGAGCAATGACGGGATTCACTCGATTCTAGAAAAAGTAGATCTCTCCAACCCCGATGCCTCGATTGATCGCATCTTGAAGTTTGTGGACTACGGGCACGCCTCCATCGGCGGTCTCACCGGCGGACTCGCGGTGGCGTTGGATAATGTATCAATGTGGTTGGCCCTGAAAGTATTCGAGATCGCCCAGATGGCTGACGGGCAGGAATCCAGCACCCGCTACATCACAATGGACGCGACTAACCTGCCTTCCGCGGAGGAGATTGGCATTCCGGC
>CAXBOL010000690.1:0-3335 GCA_963977295.1 uncultured Opitutaceae bacterium | reverse complement strand
GGACTTTTTTGTCGGAAATCTGGCTTTTGAAATCCTCTGTGGTCTCGACCACCCGGAACTCTTCGTCGGCTTTCAACGATTCCACCAACTTCGGTGAGTCTTCGCCGCCAACAATCATCACGGTGGTCGTTTCACTCTTCGCCTTGGTAATGATTTTCTTCATCACAAAGCCAGCCCCAAACATCATCGCAGGGATGACCAAGGTGGGGATGACAATCGTCGTGATCAACGTGCGCTTATCTCGCAATGAATCTTTGAGTTCTTTAAAATAGACAGTGCAAATGGCGTTCCAATTCATGGTCGTAGTGCGTCGAGGTTAGGCTTGTTTTTCGGCGGCAGCGATCAAGGCGGCTTCTCCCCCGACGGCCTTCACAAAGATTTCTTCCATATCGGTTTCACCGTAACGCTCACTCAGTTCGGCCAGCGTGCCTTCCGCGACGAGTTTGCCGTCGTGGATGATTCCGATCTTATCACAAAGTTTTTCGATCTCACTCATCACGTGGGACGAGTAGATCACCGTCTTCCCACGATCGCGGCAGTCACGCACGAACCGCACAATCGCCCGCGCGGTCATCACGTCGAGGCCCAGCGTGGGTTCGTCAAAAATCATCACTGCCGGATCGTGCACCAAAGTGCGGGCGATCGAGGTTTTTTGCTTCATGCCGGTGGAAAACTTATCGCACCGCCGATCCAGGAAATCGTGCATATCCAACTCGTCGGCGAGCTGCTTGAGACGGGCCCGGATCGCCGCGGCGGGCATGCCGTTTAGCTGCCCGAAATACGTCACCATTTCGCGCGCGGTGAGCCGGCCGTAAAGCGCCGTGCTGGCGGCAAGGAATCCGACCTGGGCCCTCACGTCGGCGGCCGCCTTCACGACATCGTGACCCGCCACCACCGCACTCCCGCTGGAAGGTTTAAGCAGGGTCGCCAAAATGCGCAACGTGGTCGTCTTACCTGCTCCATTGGCGCCTAGTAAGCCGTAGATTTTTCCCGGTTCACAGCGAAAGGACACGTCGTCCACGGCGTGAACAAGACCACGCTTTTTGTCCTTGAAGGTTTTGGTCAGATGGTTGGCTTCGATCATGGTGACAGAGATCAGGTTTCGTCGCGTTGAGTTTGACGGCAGGATTGCTGGGGTCCAGCCCAGCAGATGAGGAAGACCAGCACGATCAGACAGGTCGATTGATCGACCTCCGCAGATATCATGAGGACCGCGAGAATCAAGGCGCTCACAATCACCGCGGGCGGTGAGAGTCGTTTACGAGCGAGTTGGCAAATTTTTAATTTCATGAGTTTGAAGTAAGTCGGACTGGCAAGAGTCAAAGACTCATCTTTTCGCGAAAGGCCTGTGCTTGGCGCCGGCTGAGTTCTACCTTGGACCCGCCCTTGAGTTCGACCAAGAGACCACCGCTAAACCACGGTTCGATTTTGTCGATCCACTGTAGGTTGATCATCTGACGACGGTTGGCGCGGAAAAACGTGCGTGAGTCAAGGCGGGCCTCCATGGCATTGAGCGAACGAAAGAGCTGAGGCTGAGCATCGTCGAAATGCACCCGCGTGTAGTTACCCTCGCTTTCGAGCAGACGAATCCGCTTCACCTCCACGAACCAACAGCGGTCGCCTTCCCGCACAAAAACCTTGTCCTCCGCACTGAGGGTTTCGGTGCGCTCGGGCGAGGTGATCGACGCGTTGGCCCCCTCAGAGTCACCCAACCGTTCCACCGCAGCCAACAAGCGAGCCGGGTCGATGGGCTTCATCAGGTAGTCGAGCGCGTTGAGCTCAAAGGCTTTGACCGCAAATTCGTCGTAGGCCGTCGTGAATATGACTTTCGGAGCAGGCGGTTCAAGTGACTCCAAAAACTCCAGCCCCGTTTCACCCGGCATCTGCACATCGAGGAACAACAAATCCGGACTCAACTCCGTCATCTTGGCGCGAGCCTGTTCAGCGTTGGCGGCTTCGCCCACGACTTCGATTCCTTGATGCTCAGTTAACATCCGGCGTAATTCCGCCCGAGCCAAGCGTTCGTCGTCTATGATTAAGGCCTTCATGCCGAAACAGGGTTCAAGTTAGCGTCGCGAGTGGGCACAGTATCGGAGGCCCCAATCGTCAAATCGTGCGACTGCGGCACATTGACTTTGGCCGAGACCACATCGGGGGCGGATTGCACAAGTTGCAACGTGGCACTATCGCCAAACAGCAGCTGCAAACGATCCAACGCGTTGCGTAGCCCCACCTGAGTCGAGCGCTGAGCGCCGGTCGCGGATGCACCCGATTTGTTCACCCGATGAAGGTTGCCCGGGTTGCGCACTTCGATGTCGAGGTTGCCGTCAACCAACCGAGCTACGATGGCGATCTCGCCTCCCTCCGAACGCGGAGCGATACCATACTTCACGGCGTTTTCCACCAAAGTCTGCAACAACATAGGAGGGACTGCCCGGCGCAACGTCTCCGGCGCCACATCAAGGCGCAGGCGCAGGCGTTCTTCGTGCCGCACTTGTTCGAGTGCGAGGTAGTCATTGACCACCATCAATTCATCCTCGAACGAAACCGTTTGCTTACTCCCCGACTGAAGCGAATACCGCAACATGTTCGCGAGCTGGGTGACCGCCTGGCGAGCCCGGGCCGGGTCCTCATCGATCAAGGCCCGCACGCTGTTAAGTGAATTGAACATGAAGTGCGGATTAATCTGCGATTTCAACGCGCGGAGCTCCGCGTCCTTGACCACCGTGGTGAGACGCAGGCGCTCGATTTCGAGCAAATTATAGCGGTTAAAAACGTGATAGATGAAATAGAACGACATCCAGCCAGCATACACGATTGTGCCGTTGATAATGCTGATCGACATCAGCAACAAAGGGTTCAGTGCGTCCGGCCAAGGATCCCTAATCACTCCGTAAATCCAACCGTATCCGATAATCGTCCACAGCAACGACATCGCGACCGCGAGGCCAACCGCCCGAGGAACCAGACGCAGCCACCCCATCTCCTTTAAACCCCATCGCTCGACGTAGACGCGAACGTAGTGCGAAATCAGCATCCCCATGATAAGCACCGAGGCCACCTTCAGGTCGTCCATCAACGTGACTGGCTTGTCCTTACCCACGCTGATTACATGCGAAAAAAACAACTGCGCGGCCAAGAACCCACCCCAACCAAGGGCCTGGCAAAGCACGTAAAGGCGCTCCTTGGCTTTCTTGAGTTTTACTCCTGCAACGGGGTCTTGAAATGGAGGTGAAGAATCGGACACGGCACCACTTTACACCGGTTTACCGACTCGGGTGCAAACTTTGGACAAACGGCAGCACACTTAGGACGAACGGAGCCCCAGACTTGTC
>CAXBOL010000689.1:0-3337 GCA_963977295.1 uncultured Opitutaceae bacterium | reverse complement strand
TCATACCAAGGTCGTGCGCGGCCGTATCAAAGGCGATCGCTGGACCGAGCAACAAACGATCTACGCCGCCGACGTAGAGCACTACCGCAAGGCCGGTGGAGTGCACTACGGCAGCCGTATCGCGTTTGATAAAGACGGTTATTTGTTCTTCACCATCGGCGAGCGCGGCGCCCAAGACCGAGCCCAGGATCTCGGTCGACCCCACGGCAAAGTCTTTCGTCTTCACGACGACGGCAGCATCCCCGCCGACAACCCCTTTCTCAACACCCCCGGCGCCCTTCCCGAAATCTGGAGCTATGGTCACCGCAACCCTCAAGGGCTCGATTTCGACCCCCGCGACGGTCGACTCTGGGAGACCGAGCACGGCCCGCGCGGCGGCGACGAGTTGAATATCATCCGCCGCGCCGCCAACTTTGGTTGGCCCGTGATCACCTACGGCATGAACTACAACGGCACGCCCATCACGGCGGAGACCGCCCGCGACGGCATGGAGCAACCCGCCACGCATTGGACGCCGTCGATCGCCGTATGCGGTATCGATTTTTACACCGGCACCGCCTTCCCGCAATGGACCGGCAACCTCATCGTCGGCGCCCTCGCCCAGCAACAGGTCCGTCGCGTGGTCATCAAGGACGGTAAAGTCATCAGCCAGGAGATCATCTTGCAGGACTTCGGACGCGTGCGCGACGTCGCCAGCGGTCCCGACGGATTCATTTACCTCGCGTTGAACGGACCTAATAAAGTGGTTCGTTTGGTGCCCGTGCCTTAGTTCTCATCGCTTGGCACGCTGCGAAGCTCGCGCCGCCCCCTCTCGTTTTTTCTTTGCTCAAGGGTGAGGCGTGACCGCTGGGCGTGCCGCAGGCGGATGGCTCCCCCCGGACGGCCCAGCGGTCCGTCCCTACCTCGATTCCCCCCCCCATCCGCCTCCCCTCCATGGTAGGGGTTTTGCTTGCGAAACCCGCATCATTCCGGAGCCACTCCACCGAGTTCACGTTTGCCCAAATCGAACTTGGGGCAGGCGCGACCCTCCGTCCTCATGCCAGCCGACTTGCCCTGTCCGGAGTCCCCGAAAGGCAAAATTTTGGAAAGCCTGACCTCCGGACAAACCGGACTGGTCATCCACCATCCCTCGAACTACCGTTGAGACTTACTTTCCGATTCCGGTGAATCACCTAATCAACTTCGATAAGAGATTCAGCATGAAAATCAGTCTTCGATTCCATCTCAAGGTTCTCAGATTATTCGGCCTCGGCCTATCCGTTATCGCCAATGGTTCGTTTGCCCAGAGCCCCAGTCTCGAAGCCGAACATGGCATGGTGGTGTCGACCCATCATCTCGCCTCGGAGGCGGGAATCGAGATTATGCAACGCGGCGGCAACGCCATCGATGCAGCCGTCGCCACCGGGTTCGTGCTCGCCGTGGTATCGCCCAGCAATGGGAACCTTGGCGGCGGCGGATTCATGCTCATTCACACCGCAGCAGGTCAGACCGTGGCCCTCGATTTTCGCGAAATCGCTCCCCGCGCCACCACGTCCGACATGTATCTCAACGCCGAGGGCAACGTGGTCTCCGGACGTTCGACCTTGGGCTATTTGGCCAACGGCGTGCCCGGCTCGGTGGCCGGACTGGAACATGCGTGGTCCCGCTATGGTTCGGGGGCGATCAGTTGGGCTGACGTCATCGAACCAGCCCGTCGCCTCGCCGCCGAAGGATTCGAGTTAGGACTCACTTTGACCGGCAAGTTCCGGGACAAACGCGAAGATCTCTCGCTCAACGACGCCTCCCGGACGATTTTCCTGCGCGACGGAAACTATTACACCCCCGGAGAGCGGCTAACCCAGCCAGACCTCGCTGCCACCCTCGCGCGACTGCAACGCCATGGGGCGCGAGATTTTTATCACGGTGAAACCGCCCAAATGATTGTCGCGGATCAAGCTCGCGGCGGCGGACTCATCACGGCCGAAGATCTCGCCACCTACACGGTCGTCGAACGCAAACCCATCCGTGGCTCCTATCGCGGCTACGAGTTCATGACCATGCCTCCCCCGAGCTCCGGCGGCATCGCCCTGGCGCAAATGCTGGACATGCTGGAGCCTTACGACTTGCACGGTATGGGACTCAATTCGACCGCCTACATTCACGTCGTGACGGAGGCCATGCGTCGCGCGTTCCGGGATCGCGCCGAGTTCTTGGGCGACCCCGCGTTCTACGCCGTGCCTCAAACCGGATTGACCGACGCGAATTACATTCAAGGCCTCATGGCCAACTTTGATCCCCTCCGCGCCACACCCAGTGACAACCTGCCGGCGGGTAATCCCATCGGCTCCGAATCCACTGAGACCACCCACTTCTCCACCGCCGATGCCGATGGCAATTTCGTCAGTTGCACCACCACGTTGAACGGAAATTTCGGTAATTGTGTCACGGTCGCCGGCGCAGGGTTTTTGATGAACAACGAGATGGATGATTTCACCTCCAAGGTGGGCGTGAAAAACATGTTTGGCCTGATCCAAGGCGAATCCAACGCCATCGCCCCTGGCAAGCGTCCCCTCTCCTCGATGACCCCCACCATCGTGCTTCTAGACGGCAAACCGTTTCTCGTCACCGGCTCGCCCGGAGGCCCCACCATCATCACCACCGTGCTGCAAATCATGCTCAACGTGATCGACCATCGGCTCCCGCTCAATATCGCCACCGACGCGCCCCGCTTTCACCACCAATGGCAACCGGATCGCATCAACAACGAACACTTCCTCGGCTCTCCCGACACCATCAAAGCCCTCGAATCGATGGGCCATGTTTTCGGACTGCGAAAACTCTATGCCGAGCAAAGTGAAGCGGCCGCCCGCTACTGGGGCGACGCCGAGAGCATCTTCATCGACCCCGAAACCCAACGCCTCATCGGCGTGTCCGATAAACGCAAACCCGACGCCGCCCCCGCGGGATTCTGAACCTGTATTTCACTCTATCTATTTCGATTCGTTCTTAAGTATCGCTCCGGAAACGGTCCGGAAATCGGTGTGAATCAGTGTTTATCCGTGGTTAAAAACAATTCCTCCCTTATTATTTTCCTTTTATGAAATATCGCAAATTCGGCAAACACGACCTCACCACTTCTGAAATCGGCTACGGCGCCTGGGCCATCGGTGGTTCATGGGGCGACCAAAAGGACAACGACTCTCTCGCCGCCCTCAACCGCGCTCTCGATTTGGGCTGCACCTTCATCGACACGGCTGCCGGATATGGCAACGGCCGCTCTGAAAACCTCATTGGTCAGGTTCTCCGCGAACGCAAAGCTGGCGGTAAAGACGAGTCGATTTTTGTCGCCACCAAAACG
>CAXBOL010000688.1:0-3353 GCA_963977295.1 uncultured Opitutaceae bacterium | reverse complement strand
CTCGAGTAGCGGCGCGCAGTCGGCCAACGCCCGCAACATGATCAGGGTGGAGGCGGCAGAAGCGATTGTCCACCACCCGGCGGTGGTCGCCGCGAATCGATTAGTCGCGTATCCGCTGATACTGGACGGGCAGCCGACTTTGTTGACCGGAACCGATATGGCGGTGTTGCGTGAACGGAGTCAGTTGCCGTGGGTCGATGCGCCGCAAGACCAAGCCGTCTTTGATCCGTCGACCAATGCGGGGTTGGGCTTGGTGAGTGAATCCTTCACGGAGCGGTTTGCAGTAACGCGGGGGGATCGATTGGAAATTCCAACCCCGAGAGGTGTGAAGGAAATTACCATCGTCGGGGTGTTTGCCGATTATGGAAATGAGCGAGGGTCGATCTTGGTGGATCGGGCGCAGGTCAATCGTTGGTTTGATTCGGCGAACGTAACCAATCTTTCGCTATGGTTGAAATCCGGGACGAATGCGGACGCGGTCCGCGCGGATTTACTGGAGCAGCACCCGGGTTTGGCGGTTTACACCAATGCGGTGTTGCGGGCCGAAGTCCTGCGCATCTTTCGTCAGACCTTCGCGATCACTTACGCGCTCGAAATCATCGGCGTGCTGGTTGCGGTGATTGGATTGGCGCTCACCCTGACCAGTGTGTTGCTTGATCGACGGGATGAACTCACGACACTCCGCGCGATCGGTTTTAAGCACCTGGAGATTGCCCGAGCGACCGCCATCGAAGGTGCGGCGGTGGCAGGGGCAGCCGTGCTGGGCGGGACGGGGTTGAGTTTGGCGCTGGGATGGTTGCTGATCTACGTGGTCAACAAACAGTCTTTTGGCTGGACCCTCGGCTTCTCGATTCCGTGGGCGCAGTTGGGAGCGCTGGCGTTGATCGTGGTGGCTACCGGAGCGGGAGTGAGTTGGGTGGTGGGTCGATGGGGAGCAAGTCTACCGGCAGATCGAGAGGAATGATGAACACACGATTACTGATTATTCTGACATATCTATCCGGTGCGGTGGGGGCTTGGGCTAAACCGGCCCCGCAATTTACGGCGGATGGATTCAAAGTGCCCCAACCCGGATTCGATTTTCAGTTTCCGCGCGATCACGGGTCTCACCCCGGGTTTAAAATCGAGTGGTGGTATCTCACGGGTCATTTGGCGGAGGAGGGGGCCAACGGCGAACGATTCGGATTTCAGGCCACGTTCTTTAGGCAAGCCTCGCCCGACGGAAATACCGACCTGTTCTTGTCCCACATGGCGGTGGTCAACGTCTCTACCGGCGAGTTCTTGCATCAGGAGCGACTGAATCGGCCCGGTTGGGATGCCGGGGCGACGGTGGGGAGGCTCGACCTACATAACGGACCGTGGTCGCTCCGCATGCCGAAGGCCGATGCGGAGGAGATGCGGCTGCAAGGCGGTGTCCGGGCGGAGGCGATGTTTGATCTGCAGTTGGAGCCGGTGAAGCCCTTGGTGATTTTTGGGGAAGATGGAGTTTCGCGCAAAGGCGCGGCGCCGACGGCGGCGAGTTACTATCTGACCTACTCGCGCTTGGCGGCGACCGGAACCTTAAATTGGCAGGGGAAGACACGGGCGGTGACCGGTTTGGCGTGGATGGATCACGAGATTAGCAGCAGCCAATTGGATGAGAACCAAGTGGGGTGGGACTGGATCAGCATGCAATTGAACGACGGCCGGGAGATTATGGTTTATCGTCTGCGATTGCGTGATGGCTCGAGCGATCCGGCATCGACCCTGACTTGGGTGGACGCCAACGCGCAACCGATGCCGCAACCGTTTGAGTGGCAAGTCGTCAGCACGTGGACAAGTGAAACCACGGGCGGCACTTATCCGGCGAAAGTCCGGGTGCGCACGATCGACCCGGCGAGTGGTCAATCGGTGAGCCTGTTGATCGAGCCGATGGTGGCGGCGCAAGAATTGAGCGGAGATCTCGGTGGCATTCCCTACTGGGAAGGGGCCTGCCGGGTGCGAGACGAAACGGAGCAGGTGTTGGGGCAAGCTTACATGGAACTCACCGGTTATGCGAAGGACTTGGAGCTGCAATGATTCCCTGAGGGGGGTTTTAGTCCGGCGGGAAATGTCCAAGACAACGCTTGCCTAGGCGGGCGAGGATTGCCCAACTTTGCGCGATTCAACGACCTGCTCGGGTGGTGGAATGGTAGACACGAGGGTCTTAGAAGCCCTTGCCTAAAGCGTGCAGGTTCGAGTCCTGTCCCGAGCACCATGCAATGGTGCGAGAGAAGAGGACGAGGACCTGCGCAGGTTTGACGGAGAGCGCGCAGCGCTCGGAGAAGGGGCGACGCATCGCGTCGATGGCGCAGCCATGCCGCAATCGCGGCACCAATCCTGTCCCGAGCACCATGCAACCTTCACCGAGGCTTCGGCTGGCAGGGCAGCTTGGTCTGGGGCTACGCTACGACAACCAGGGCCAGTGCACGCATTGGCGCACTTCGGGGAACAAGACGATGTCGGCCCGCCCTTTCAGGGCGAAGGTCGTGATGGCGTAACCGGGCAGCAGCTCACGCGCTTTGGCCAAGGTCGCTCCGGTTACCGCGACGTCGTCTACCAACAGCACCCGTGCTCCGGCTGGTGGCAGTTGGTGGACTTCCGTCAATACCCGAGGGTGGTCGTAGCGTGGGGCGTTGTTTTCGTCCCGGAAGTTGATCGGCAACATGTAGAGCGGCATGCCCAGGTGAAAAGAGAGGAGAGTCGCGGGGATGCGCCCGCCAGTTTGGATGCCGACTATTGCATCGACGGCCGGGTAGTCAGCCGCCCGGAGGCGGGCGTTGATCTCACCCATGGTCAGGCGGATTTTTGCGTCGGGTTCAGGAGGCGGAGGCATGCGGTGGAAAGAGCTTGGTGACAAACAAACTTAACCCGGCCAACACGACCAAGCCCGGCCAGGCTTGGACGGTGGACGAAGCCGTGAAGGCTGCGGCGGACAGGGACGGCATCAACCCCGGGAACAACAGCAAGGTAACGAAGATGATGGGTTTCGTCGCGAGGTAGGCTACGGGCCCCAGCCAAGCCTGCCCCGCCCAGCGCGACGCCATCGATGCCGAGGCGATGCTGAAAATTAGCAGTTCGACGGTGAGCAGGATGGCGATGGGTCGCGGCGGCATGCCGAAGAGCAGGTGATTCACCCACGGCGCCAACAGGGCAACGCTCACGGCCACCTGACCGCGTCCCGTCAGGGCGGCGATCAACGGTGCATAGAAAATCGGTAGTAACTTGGCTCCGGTGGGAGAGTCGTCCCAACTCGGAATGGCGTGCACCACCCACGGCGCCAACAGCGTCAGCCCTAGAAAGACGGCCAAGTCGAGAAAACGCAGGCGAGTCCA
>CAXBOL010000687.1:0-3361 GCA_963977295.1 uncultured Opitutaceae bacterium | reverse complement strand
CACGTTTTGAAACCGCCCGCAAGATGCGCTCGTTCGCCTGATGCGGGACGATCCAACCGATTTGGTCCGGCGTCAGATTGTGCCGCCGCATGGTCGCCTCGATTTCGTTGGCAAACGCGATGACCGCGCCTTTGAAAACCACCGGGCCGTTCACCTGCAGGTAGAAGTCGGAGAAATCGAGATCCTCCGGCTTGGGAAACGGACGATTGGCGCCGCCGCCCGGGCGTTGAATCGCATCAAACTTCGTCGCATCACCCGACAACGCCATCCGATGCAGCCGATGCCCCCCCGGGGCGTCAGTCAAAATCGCCGCGCCGGCACCATCACCAAACAAGAACGCGGTTTCGTGATCTTTCGGGTTGGTAATCCGAGTCAATAACTCGGCCGTGACCACGATGAGTCGCTTCGCCGAGCCACTCAAAATCAACGAGCGCCCGATCTCCAACGCATAGAGCCAGCCCGAACACGCCGCATTCAGATCGAAGGCCAATGCCCTCGCAATTTCCGGGCGAGGGAACTCGCCATCGCCGGCACCGGCTGATCGGGAATAATCGTAGCCATGATCACGCCATCGATGGTCGAAACATCGACTTCAGCCTGACGCAAGGCATGCAAGACGGCGATGACCGCGAGGTCCGTGGCGGTTTCCCCTTCCCCGGCAAAACGACGTTCGCGAATCCCGGTCAGTTTGATCATTTCCTCTTCGGTGCGACCGGGAAATTCTTTGAGCACGTCCTTGGTGGATCGCACATTTTTGGGCACCGCATAGCCGACTCCGGCGATGCACACCGTCAAATTAACCTGATCTGAAGCTGCTCCCACGGCAGGCACCGAGGCCTCAACCTGCTCAACTGCCGCGGGGCACTTGGCCAAATACGTCGCGACATCGTCGCCCGACACGCGACCGCCTGGTCCGGTGGCCACAATGTCAGTTAGGGTCGCAGGGTCGAGCCCCGCCTCCTGCGCCATCTTCGTGGCTCGAGGAGTCCATTTCGGACCCGTCTCAGCGACCGGAGAGGCCGCGATCACCGCCGGCGACGGAGTCGCTTCGACGGGCTTGGGCACCGGCGGAATCACCAAAGGTCGAGCCGGGGCTGTCGCTGTCTTCGTGGCAGGCGCAACTTTAGTTCCACTCGCCAAGTGTTTGAGCGATTCGTCGCTCGTTTCGATCTGCATGAACGGTGACCCCGAGGGCACAATATCCCCCGCCCGCACCTGCAGAGCCTGCAGCACGCCATCGCAAGGTGACTCGAACTCAAAAACAGATTTGTCGCTCTCCAGTTCGACGATTTTATCTCCCTTCTTAAAGTGATCACCCACTTTTACCATGATATCGATCACGGTAAGTTCGTTCACAGTCGCCCCCATTGAGGGCATCGGCACGTCGATCAAAAAGGTTTCCATGGAACAATAGCCTGAAGTTTTCTAAGCGGGAGCGTGAGGGGCACTTAGCCCGCGGTCAACCGCCTGCCGCAATTAAGACGAATCCTTTAATCCAGTTTCGAAGCCCGCCAAATCGCGAGGCAACTGCGCATCAAAGCGGGCATTTCATCCAACGGCACCATGTTGGGTCCGTCGGAAATCGCGTTCGCGGGGTCCGGATGGGTTTCGATAAACAAACCGTTCGCTCCCGCCGCGAGCGCGGCTTTAGCCAACGGCGCGACGAATTCACGTTGCCCACTGCTTTTGCCGCCGCCGGCGCCCGGCAATTGCACGCTGTGCGTCGCATCAAGAATCGTGGGATACCCGTTTTGGGCCATGATCGGAAATCCCCGCATGTCGACGACCAGATTTTGATAACCAAAAGTTGTGCCGCGCTCGGTTTGCCAGATCTCGGTGGCTCCGCCTTCGCGCAATTTAGCCGTGACATGCACCATGTCCGTCGGAGCGAGAAATTGGCCTTTTTTCACATTCACGGTTTTACCCGTGGCGGCAGCAGCGAGCAGGAGATCAGTTTGGCGGCAGAGAAACGCCGGAATTTGGAGCACATCGGCGACTTCTGCTACCCGTGCACATTGCTCGGCGTTGTGAATGTCGGTCACCACGGGAAACCCGAACTCCCGTTTCACCATCGCCAACAACTCGAGTCCTCCCTCGAGTCCCGTGCCCCGCGGCCCAGCGATGGAGGTGCAATTGGCCTTATCGAACGACCCTTTGAACACGATTGTCAGTTCCGGTTCAGCATCGCGCAATTGCGACAAAACCGTCGCGACCGCGCGGCAGGTGACTTCGTTTTCCAACGAACAGGGGCCGGCCAACAGCAGGAGCTTGGTAGGATCAAATAACATGAGGTGGATAACAGATTATTTGGACTCTTTGACGACCTTGACCGACTTGGCCCGCTTGGCGGGTTTGCTTTTGGCCTTCTTCTTGGTCGCGACTTTGCGTTTCGCCGGAGCCGGTTTCTTACCGCGGTTCTTTTGCTTCATGGCCGCCTTAATGAACGCGGCAAAGAGGGGATGAGCGTGGTTGGGCTTCGATTGAAACTCCGGGTGGAACTGCACGGCGAGAAACCAAGGGTGTTTTTTCAGCTCAACAATCTCCACCAAATTACGGCGCGGATTGATACCGCTGACCATCAATCCGGCTCGTTGCATGGCCCCTACGTAGGCGTTGTTCACCTCAAACCGATGACGATGCCGCTCACGAATGTTTTCCTCTCCGTAGGCTTTCCGCGCGATTGAACCGGGCTGCAGCGCACACTCGTAGCTGCCGAGGCGCATGGTCGCCCCCTTGTCGATAATCTCTTTCTGCTCCTCCATGATGTTGATCACGGGATCAACGGCGTTGGGTTCAAATTCGGTCGAATTCGCGCCCTTCAACTTGAGCACATTGCGGCAAAACTCGATCACCGCGATCTGCAGTCCCAAACAAAGCCCGTAATACGGCACGTTGTTTTCCCGTGCATACTTGGCGGCCGCGATCTTGCCTTCCGTGCCCCGATCGCCGAACCCGCCCGGCACTAGAATCCCGTCCAAACCTTCGAGCAGTTTGAGCCCCCCGCGTGCTTCCAAATCTTCCGCATCGATCCGACGCGTATTGATCCGACAATGGTTAGCAATACCCGCGTGAGTTATTGATTCGTAGACCGATTTGTAAGCGTCCTGCAGCTCAATGTATTTGCCGACGACCCCGATTGTCACTTCGTGGCGAGGATTATGAATCCGGTGCACGATATCGGTCCAAGGATTCTTGTCCGGCATCGGCCGCTTCATGCCGAAAAGATCCACCACTAGATCGTCCATGCCTTCGCGCTGGAGGGCCAGTGGCAGCTCATAAATCGACTTCACGTCCTGACACTCGATCACCGCTTTCACTGGCACATTACAGAACATCGAAATCTTGTCCCTCATACCGTGAT
>CAXBOL010000686.1:0-3365 GCA_963977295.1 uncultured Opitutaceae bacterium | reverse complement strand
GTCACAGAGGTCACAGAGGCAAACCGGAGTTTCACAGAGATTAAGGAAAGAAACTTGGGAGCATATTTCCTCACCCCGAAAGTGAAAGCGATTCACCCAAAGATTGATCTCGTAACCATCGCTTGGTGAACTCTAGCCAAACCTCCGTGATCTCGGGCTCGAAACTCCGGCTCGGCTCTGTGAAAATCTAAAAAATATCACGTTGCTCACTGCTAGATAATGACGTGCCTCATCGTTGCCGCATTCGTTCACATGGGTTGATTGCGGAGGGCTCGTGGTGTGGTGGCATCCTTACTCTGGCGCTTTCCCTCGATGAGTTTAGATCGACCTCCGGTCGAGTCTCCGAAGATGTAACCCTGGAGGGCCGATCGAGGCGGGCAGTCGGAAGGAATGCTTAAATCACGACAGGGCGGGGGCGTTCCAATTTCGCGATGGCAGTCATAATCCGTTCGCTGGCGATTTGGTAGCGTTCCTTGCCGGCTTTCGGGTCGTCAAAATCGGCCAATTGCAGGGCTTTGCCATAAGTGACACTGACTGAAACTCCTGGGGTGAATTTACCATTTCGGCCCCAAGCGATGTTTGAGTCGAAGATTCGCACCGGCACGACGGGCACACGGCCTCGGCAGGCGATCATGCCCACGCCGGATTTGGGAGCCTGGAACTGGCCGTCGGCCGAGCGGGTGCCTTCGGGGAAGAGGAGCAGCGCGCGGCCGTCTTGCAGCGCACGCAACACGCGTTTAATGGCCGCGACATCCGAGCCGCCATCGCGATCGACCGGGATGCAGCCGGCTTGGTCCATCCACCAGCTGAGCACGCCGCCTTTCCACAGGGTTTTCCGGGCGAAGAACGCGAGTTGGCGCGGCACGTTGCCCCCAATCGCAGGCGGGTCGAGGTGGCTGGCGTGATTGGCGGCGAGGAGAAACGGGCCGGTTTCGGGAATGTTTTCGATGCCCACGACATCGCCGCGAAAAAGCATGTGATGCAGGCTGTAAAACAGGTATTGGAAGAGCCCATACACCGGCGACATTTCCAACTGATTGAAGCGCCAGGTTCTCATGCCGGATTGAGTCGGGTGGCGATGCTCTGAGCGATGAGGTCGACGACCTCCGGCAGGGTCAGGTGGGTGCTGTCGATATTGGTCGCTCCGTCCGGTAGCGCCAACGGGGCCGTCTTGCGGGTGGTGTCCAACCGATCACGCTCGGCGATGGAATCGTGCTGGCCCTCGGCGGCCCGGCGTCGGGCGCGTTCCACTGGGTCAGCGTGGAGGAAAAATCGGAAATCGGCATCAGGGAAAATCATCGACCCGATGTCGCGACCTTCCATGATCAGGCCGGGAAATCCGTGGGTCCGGGCAACGTCGACCTGACCGCGTTGGTAGGCCAGCAGAGCCGCGCGGAGTTCGGGCACGGCCGCGAAATGTGAGACGCTGGCGTTGACCGCAGGACTGCGAATCTCGGCTTCGGGCACAATGCGATCATTGATTTTCATCTGGGCTCGGCGTCCCTCGACCGCGGTGTCGAGCTGCAAGGCCGGAGCCAGCTTGGCGATGGCGGTGGGATCATCGCCACTCACGCCCTGACGCAGGAGTTCAGCCGTAAACGTGCGATAAAATGAGCCGGTATCCACATGCAACAGATTGAACCGCTCGCTAAGGGCTCGCGAGGTGGAGGATTTGCCGGATGCGGCGCCGCCATCGATGGCGACAATAGTGAACGGGAGGTCAGTCACGATCCGGAGGATTTTTGCCTGACCGTATCCAGCAAACTAAAAAAGTGCGGAAACGTTTTCGCGCAGACGCCGGGATGGTGAATCGATAGCCAGGATTCGCCGTTTCCGTGGAGGTCATGGCAGCCCAAAATGCCAAAACTCATGGCGAACCGGTGGTCGCCGTAGGTTTCGATGACCTGGCCTGACCGCAGCGGGCGCGGGGTGATAGTGAGGGCATCCTCTTCCTCCACCACCTCTTGGCCAAGGCGCCGGAGTTCCGTGGCCATACCGGCGACGCGGTCGGTTTCCTGCTTTCGGGTGTGGGCGATGCCGGTGATCCGCGTCGGCCCACCGAGGAGCGGTGCGATCGCGGCCAGAGTGAGAAACGTGTCGGAAATTTCTCGAAAGTCTTCGACCAAATTTTCCCCGGGTGAGCGGGCTTCGACCCGGGTCAATACTTCGGCGAACGCGGCGTCGCCTTGCAGGCCTTGGCCGGGGGGGCGGAGGCCGGGAAAGGTCAATTTGCCGCCGACGACCATCGGCAGGATTTGCCAATAAGACGCCGCGGTGGCGTCAGGTTCGATGGCATGGATGGTTTGAGGCGTGTAAAACCCGGGAGTAAGACGAAAGCAGTCATCGTTGGCGGGGGCCGCGTCGTAACCAAATTCCCGCATGAGGCGGCGAGTCATCTCCACGAAGGTCCATCGGACTTGGCCCACCAGTTGGATTTCGATCCGACCGCCGGCGAGCGGGGCAACCATGAGCAGAGCCGACAGCAATTGGCTGCTGGCGCTGGCATCGAGTTCGATCCGCCCTCCGCGCAACCCTTGGGCGTGAATCTCAAGGGGGAAAAACCCTTCTTCGCCAGTGCAACGCACATCTGAGCCCAACAGGCGCAGGGCGTCGATGAGTCCGGCCATGGGGCGGTGGCGCATTTGTTCAATCCCGTCGAGCCGGTAGATGCCGCGCGGGGCGGCGGCACATAGGGCGGTGAGGAACCGTGCGGTGGTGCCGGCCAACCCGACGAAGAGATCGATGGGGTCGTCGGACTGGAAAAGGTTTTGCTGGTCGGAAACCCGAATGGTGAGCGCCGAGGCGTCGGCATCCACGGTGCAACCGAGCGCCCGCAAAGCAGCGCCCATGAGTTCAGTGTCCTCGCTAAACAAGGCTCCGGTGAGGGTGACCGGAGTCCGCCCCATGGCAGCCAGCAGTAGTGCGCGATTGGTCAGGCTTTTGGATCCCGGCAATTTGATTTCACCGCTGGCCGGGGCGGTGAAGGGGGAAATAGGGAGAAATTCGGGCAAGGCGTTCAAGTGCCGCAGTGAAGAGGAGGCGGATGAAAAAGAGAACGAGAAAGATTTTCGAGGAAGCGGAGGGCGTTCAAATGTTGAAGTTAGAATTCAGAATGAAGAATGACGGACTTGGGCACGGTCGGAGAGCGAAGTTCCGGTAAGGAATATGAAATGGGACACTCGCGGGGTAGGGGCGTTGCTCGCCGACGCCCGCAGTGGAGTGGCGCGCTGTAACACTTGATATTTCGGATCACCTTACCTCGCTCCGGACCAGTTTATGGGTCACAGAGGGCACCCGGAAGCTTCAATCCAAAGAGCACAGAGTCCATACCTGCTTTGAATTCCGAACTGTCTTTTCTCTGTGAT
>CAXBOL010000685.1:0-3366 GCA_963977295.1 uncultured Opitutaceae bacterium | reverse complement strand
AACCCATAATTAATCCGTTGACAAGGGTTCATTTTTCTTATGGGTTTATGGGCACTTGGACGCCACTCCTTCATCTTTCTTCGCTGGAACAGCCCTGCCGATTTCATTGGGGCAAATCCAACAACTCAAAGAGGGCTTCGGGTTGGCCTTGGCCGTTCTATTCATGTTCGGATTTTTTTGGGGCGTAATCAAAATTTGGTCTGGGGCCAATGCGATCAGTAAGGGCGATCCGGACGGAAAAGCCGGGATCGTCGCGGGCATCCTGATTGCCTCCGCCGCCACCATCATGGGGGCGCTCTTCACCATCTTCGGACTGCAGGACGCGGTCATTACTCCGCGATTTTAGTCATGTCCGAATTAATCTACACCGAAACCAATGCAGCGAACGACTCCAGCGGTCGTGCCTTTGGACTCGACGGTAATCTCTACCTTCCGGTGCTCATTACAATGGTCGGGGCGTTAGCAGTTTTCTCCCTGCTCGTTTGGTTAATCGGGCTATCGATCATCGCCGCAGGAGCGATCATCACCCTCCCCCTCCTGGCCGTCCTCGCTTGGGTGATCGCGTTAAGACGCGGCAAACCCGCCGGATACGACCGCGACTTTTTGGAAACCCTTTGGGATCGCGGGCACTTCACTCGGCATCCAGCAAACCAGAAAGGACTCCTGCCATGAACCCTCATCACGGAGCCCCCAATGGTGTCTTTTGTGAAGGCATGATTCTCTATGGTTTCCCCGAGCGCGGGGCGATTGCCGCCAAGGGGTTTTGGATCACGCCGCCAGACGTTAGAGGAGCCAGTGTAGATCGACTGCACACGCTGCAAACCCAGATTCGCGCTTTGCTCGCCACTCTGGCACCAGGACGGCGACTGCAACTGCAGTGGTCCTGTGATTCCGACTATCGCCAAGAACTCACTTCCTATCGTGAGGAGACCGAACGGGTAAAAAATCCCGTAGTCCGGAAAGTGCGAAACGAACGGTTCACTCGCTACTGGCACGCGATGCAAAACCGGACGCTCCGACGGGAACGCCTGGCACTCTATCTTTCCATCGAAATTTCCACCTACTCGGGAAACGCCCGAACCGGCCATGGCCTTCAACAACACTATGCCTCGATCCTCAGCGAACTCCAGGCTCAGTTCCGCGATTTCGCGCAATCCCTGCGCACGTTGTTTCACAACGAAACGACCGTGACGCCGATGGGCGATAATGACCACGCCCAACACCTCCGCAACTTCCTCAACCCATCGATCCTCAAGCGAGGCGATAAACTGACCCCATTCGATCCGAACCTCACCATTCAAGAACAGTGTTGGCTGAGCGAAGGAGTCGGCCAACCCGATGGAGGATTTTATCTGGACGGAAATTTTCATGCGGTGGTGACCTTGGATCGGTGGCCGCAACGCACCCGACCCGGCATCATCACTCATCTGACCGGCCTGCCATTCTTGGACTATTGCATCACGGTTAATGTCATCCCTACGGCTCCTTGTTCGGAAATCCACCGTGAGGAACAGGCCATCGAACGTCTCTCCGGTGAATACGCCGATCAAGGGCGACATTCCCTCGCAGTCGCGCTGCGAAAAAAGACTCAAAAAGTAGAAAACCTAGCCGGCGGTTTTGTGCGCCCGTTTGAAGTCGCCTACCTCATTCGGATTTGGGCCCCGACCCAAGAGGCCTTGCGAGAAAAAGTCGCGGCAGTGCAGGCGGCGATTCACGCAATGGATGGCGCGCAGTATTTGGAATGTGCCGTGCCGACCACGGCCAAGAAACTGTTTTTTGCGACGTGGCCCGGATGGACGCATTCGTCCTACCGCCATCGGCTCCGTTATGCGGAAGATTCTTACCTCGCCGACTTGCTCCCCTTTTCGGCGACGTTTGTCGGACAACTTGAAACCGCCGAAGCGATTTACGACGGCAGTCATCACAACTTGGTCGGAGTTTCCACGTTTTCAGGAAACTCTCCGCAACACGCGGTCGTGTTAGGCATGACGGGCACCGGCAAATCGGCCGCCATCCATGATCTGCTCATGCAGACGGCGGGCTACTATGACTACTCGGTCATCATCGAAGAAGGCCTGTCCTATGCGCGCTTTTCGGAAGCACTGGGCGAGTCTCCGATCATCATTCATCCCGACGCGCCCCTGACGATCAACTATCTGGATACGCAGGGGATGCCGCTCACGCAACTCCACCTCGCGAGCGCCGTCGCCCTCTTGACTAGGATGGTGGGCACTCCGGAAAACGAAGGACAGTTAGCTCTGCGTTCAGCCCAGCTGACGGCCTACGTGCATCAACTCTTCTTTGATGCGCACATTGATTGGTCGAGACATCACCCTGAACTAGCGGAAGACGCGCGTCGCCTCGCTTGTGCCGTGTATCGGTGGAAGCAACGGGGGCCCGTGGGCTCAACCTTGTTGGAGGCGTTTGTCGACTACCGGGATCGACACTCTCAAAATGACGATGAGGTCATGAGTTTCACCGCGAAACTCACGGAGGTTGAAATCACCAAATTTGCGCAAGATCCCGCTACGGCGTCCCTCGTGGCGCAATTTGCCTGCACCTTTTATCAACCGGAAGATTACCCGACCCACGGAGCTTTGGTAGACCTGCTTTCATACGCCCGGCTACCGGAACATCCTAAAACGGAAATCGACCAACTCGCCACTCTGTTGCGTGCTTGGAATCGCGAAGGCGCTTATGGGCAACTCTTCGATGGGGTCACGACAGTATCGCTGGATCGTTCGGTCGCTCATTTCGAATTGGGCTATATCCCGGAACAAGCCGTGGAACTGAAAGCGGCCATCAGCTTGTTAATTTCCGGATTCGCTCGCCAACACATTTTAGCGCTACCGCGGGTGCAACGAAAACGCATCATCTTCGAAGAAGTCGCGCGATTTTTGGATGTGCCCGGCGGCGAAAAGATTGTCGGTGAAAGCTATGCGCAGTTGCGCAAATTCAACTGCTGGGCGGTGAGCATTGTGCAACAATACGCTCGCTTCAAAACCTCGCGAGTGCGCTCGGCGGTCATAGGTAACGCCAAACAGTTTTTTGTCATGCGTCAGTCCGACCGGAGCGATTTGGCGGATCTGAGTCACGATCTGAATCTACCCGAAAGCGCCCTCGACGTGATCCAGCACTATCCGCTACCCGAGCAACTTCCGGCCGACCAACGTCATTCGGCACTGTGTTATTTCTCGCCTACCATGCAGCCACCCCAGTGCGGCACGCTGCGTCACTTTGAACCCAAAATTGATCATGAATCAGCAGATCTTACGCAGAGTTTGGTGGCTTAGTTTGGCGTGTGGCTTGGGCGGATGCCAAACCCGTCCCGTCCAAACGAATCAAGTCCTCACTGAAGCCGGCCTC
>CAXBOL010000684.1:0-3367 GCA_963977295.1 uncultured Opitutaceae bacterium | reverse complement strand
TCCCTTCACGGCCGTAGTCGAATCCAATTGATCTGAGTAAACTTGAGCCGTCGGTCGATAAGACCAACCTTCGTCCCATGGCCAAGTAATGGTGGTTGCATGAATGACTTTGGTCATCGGGCGGAAATTCTCCTGAGCAAGCGTCAACACGGCCGCAGCATCTAGGGGCTTGTCCCACACTCGCACGTCGTCGACGCTAAACTCATGGTTCGGTGCTTCGCGAGTGACGGCTCCGCCCAAATCTAGCGAATACCGCAGATCGGTGTTAAACCCGGGAAACCCTGAAATCTTACCTTCAATCACTTTGCGACCATCCAACCACAGAGTCATTTGATCTCCTTCCACGGATATCACCAAGTGAAACCACTGATCGTCCGGCATTAATTCTTCGCTCGAATAGGAAGCTATCGTCTGGTGCCGATGCTCTTGGGCCTCCAAGTAAATGCGCCCTAACTCCAATCTCGCATGGATGCCCAACGCCCGGTCCAAATCCGGCGATAAGCTGACCAAGGAAGCAATTCCGCGGGGACTTTTGACCCACATCGCAATACTTCCGATCACGCCGTTTTCTTTATTCAAGGCCGAATCCAGCGGCATTTTCATGGAGGCCCGGCTCCGCAACCGCGCGGCTAGATTCGCCCCGCCAAATCGATCTTCCACCCACTCGACTTGATACCCCATCGCGTCCCGCTTGCCCCCACAATAGTCTAACAAAAGCCTATCGAGGGGCCAATGTCCGACCATGCCTCGCCCCAAAGAGCCATGAACATACCGAGATGTCGACACGGCGGTGGTCGCCTCATCTGAGGTTAGGGCAGATTGGGTTACCTCCACCGCCTCGGGATCGGCCTGAGTGGGAGCTTCAAACGGAGTTGAGGTGGGCGACACAGCGTCATTCGGGTCGAAGAACTTGATGAAAATCAGCGAGAGTATCCCGATCCCACCCAACACCCAGGCTGCGGTGCGCATCCCTCGATGACTGTTGGTATTTTGATCTTCGGTTTCCTGTAATTTTTGGACGAATGCCCCAGCCGAAACCGGACGACTCTTCACGTCTTTGGCTAAACTGGCCATCACCGCTGATTCCCATGTATCCGGCACGGGCTCTGCCTCCGGCCGCAATTCTTTCCGCCGTCGATTCAAACGCACCGGGATTTTGTGGGGGACTTGCAGCAGTAAATTGCCGCGAACGAACGGGGGCTCTCCCGTCAGCAGCTCATAAAGGGTCGCGGCCAACGCATAAACATCATCACTCGCCGAGGCCGCCTCGCCCCACAGTTGCTGCGGGCTCATATACGGCACCGTGCCCCCGGAAACCATGGAACTGACTCGCGCCACGGATTCAGCCACCAAACAAGAAACCCCAAAATCCGCGACCTTTACCTGGCCAGATCGATCAATGAGCAGATTAGCCGGCTTCAGGTCCCGATGCACGATGCCCCCCGCGCCGTGAGCGTAATCCAACGCCTCACCCAGGCCCGCCAGCCAAGGTTCAATTTCTGCCGGAGAGACCACGCCTCCCGGGTTTCGCATCCGCCACGAGGTCAGCGATTCGCCGTCCACCAGCTCCATCGCCAACGCAATGCCCTCTTCCCCTTCATACAGATCGTAAACCCGTACGATATGGGGATGACTGAGTCGCCGGGTGCGCTGCGTTTCCTCCCGCAACGCCGCGATCGCCGCCGCATCCCAGCGCAACATGGCCGGCAGAAACTTCAGCGCCACATCCTCATTGAGCCGCTGATCTCTGGCCGACCACACCACGCCCATGCCTCCCTGCCCAATCACCTGCTTCAACACGAATCGATCAAACCAGACCTCCCCCTTTGAAATTTTCAAAGCGGGCACCGTTTCGTCCGCAGGATTGGGCGACTTTGCATCCACGAAGAACGGACTCTTATCACTACCAGATCATTTGGCTATAAAATATGACCTAAATCTCATGCAATGAGCTCTTTGCCAAATAATGCTCCATAGACCAAACAACGCAGGGACTTTAAATATTGGGCCTAAATTTCATTTCTTACGGGTAATGCTAAAACTTTCATTCTTTTTCATAACATGTTGATGTTTAGGTATAAAAATAGCTTAGATTTCAGCATTCACGCCCTAGCGCTCCGATGTTCCAACCAACACCATCGACTCCACTTTCCCCTCCCGAACGAAAAACCGCTGAACCTGCCTCACTTTCCCTCCCTGTTTAACGCCCCTCTTTTTTCCAACCGGAAATGAACCCTCAGAAATCCGAGGTATATCCGCCCGGACTTCATGGAACCTAGATACGACCCCTTTTCGCCATGCAATTTAGTCACCGCTTCCAAACTGCAATCGTCGCGGGAGGGTTGGCCTTCGGCCTCATGGAGGCCTCAGCTCAAGTCCCCAGCGAAATTCTGCTGGATTCCGTCGAAGTGGTAGGCACCCGATTGCTCGACTTCGACAACAGTGTCTTTTCCAGAATCGAGATCACGGCAGCGTCCATTGACTTAGCTGGCGCCGCCACGGTTGGCGACTGGTTGCAAACCCTGCCCATCAACAATGGCGGAGTGTTCAGCTTTGCCTCGAACCCCACCAGTGACGCCTCCGCCCGACAGGGACTCAGTTTCCGCGGGTTGGGTGGGTCCGCATCCCTCGTGCTGGTCAATGGCCGCCGAATCGCACCGATGGGGCTACTCGACGGCAGCGCGCTGCCTTTCGATATCGGTGCTCTACCGCTGGGTGCATTGGAATCGGTGGAAGTTTTGCTGGATGGATCTGCGGCCATCTACGGGGCGGATGCCGTGGGTGGCGTGGTCAATTTGCGCACGCGGCGCAATTTCGATGGAGGTCAGGCGAAGGTCGTGTTTCGGCAGTTTGAGGACACCGACTGGAGTCGCCGTGAGGCGTCGGTGGTGCAAGGCATCGCGCGCGAAAAATTCTCGCTCCTCTTCGCCTTGGATTATGCCGCCAACAACGATGTGCGTTTTGCGGACCGACCCGTTTCGAGTTCGGAGGATTTACGACGAGTCGGGGGACGCGATCTGCGATCGACGGCGGCTTTTCCAGCGTTTGTCACGCTGCCGTTCACGGGAGTGCCGAGCGAACTAGCCGGCAAGTTCGTGGGGCTCGGGTCGGTTGATAGCGCCGGGCTCGTGAACTGGGCAGCTCCCGTCAGCTCCGCCCAACCTGCCGATTTTGTCGAAGTGCCGCCCAACATATTGCCGGATGGCACCCCGCGCCCGGGAGATTCGCGGACTGCCTTCGATCAGGCGCCTTATACCAGCATGATTCCGGCGGACGAAACGCTGGGATTATGGGTCAGCGGTCGCGCCAACCTAGCCGAAAACGTGGAGGCGTTTGCCGATCTGGCCTGGCGCCGACGGGTTCAGGA
>CAXBOL010000683.1:0-3375 GCA_963977295.1 uncultured Opitutaceae bacterium | reverse complement strand
GGCGGCGCTGCAGAGTGGGGTCGGCTTGGTGACCGCGTTTGTGCCCGAGTCGCTGGCTCCCGCGCTGGCGGCACAATGGCCGGAGGCGATGTGGGTGGGGTGCCCGGAAACTCCCGATGGCAATATCGCGATGGAAAGTGGCGTTTTAATTCGGACGAAACAGACGCGGGCGACCGCGATGGTGATCGGTCCGGGATTGGGCCGCGAGCCCGAGACCATGGCTCTGGTGGGAGATTTGTTGCGGGAGAGTTTGGTGCCGCTGGTATTGGATGCGGACGCGCTGCAGCCGGAATTGGTTGAGCTGGGCCGAGCACCGCGAGTGTTGACCCCGCATCAAGGCGAATTTGATCGCATCATGGCCGAGCAGTCGGAGGGGAGTTGGCCGGTTGGTGCCGTCACCGTTTTGAAAGGCCCGATCACGCGTATTCACGATTCGGGCACGACCTACCACGGCATCGACGGCGGACCGGTTCTGGCGCGTGGAGGCAGTGGTGATATTTTGGCCGGTTTGATCGGTGGACGGCTGGCGGCGGTGCCGACCGAGCCTCTGTTGGCGGCCGCGCAAGGAGTGGTTTGGCACGGGATCGCCGCGGATCGCGTGGCCCGAAACTACGGTGAATTCGCGGTGCGCACGACGGCGGTGTTAGACGAATTAAATGGAGCCTTACGCGATGAGTGATCTGACGGAAGCGCAGGCGTTCTTGGTGTTGAATGCCTTGCCCAACATCGGGCCGATCAATTTGACCCGGCTTTTGGAGGAAATGGATGACGATCCTCGTGATGTGCTGAACGCTGACGCCCGCACGCTGGAGCGAGTCAAAGGCGTGGGGCCCGCGATCAGCGGCACGATTTTACACTGGCAGGATAAGTTTGATCTGGAGCGCGAGGAGCGGCGGATTGCGCAGGCCAAGGCGCGGTTTATCACCTGCCGAGACGAGGCCTACCCGCCGATGTTGCGGGAGATCTATGATCCGCCGATCGGACTGTATCAGAAAGGCGGCTACGTGCTCGATCGGCCGGCGATAGCCATGGTGGGAAGCCGGAAGACGACGCTGTATGGGCAAAAGGTGGCCAAGACGTTGGCGCGTGAACTTACCCAGGCGGGGTTCTGCGTCGTGAGTGGACTGGCGCGCGGTATCGATACGGTGGCGCATGAAGGCGCGCTGGAGGCGGGAGGGCCCACGATTGCGGTGTTGGGCACGGGCATTGATACGATTTACCCGGCGGAAAATTTGGATCTCTATCGGCAGATCGAAGCGAACGGGGCGGTGATGTCGGAGTTTCCTTTTGGTCGCCGCGCGGACCGGCAATCGTTTGCCATGCGCAACCGCATCGTCGCCGGAATGTCCGCCGGCGTCATCGTGGTGGAATCGGACGCGGCGGGCGGATCCATGATCACCGCGCGGTTTGCCGGAGAGCAGGGACGCCTGTTATTCGCAGTGCCCGGGCGGATCGACCAATCCACGAGTGCGGGCTGTCACCAATTGATTCGGGATGGCGCCATGTTGGTGACGTGTGTGGACGATATTTTGTCCGAGTTCAGTTACCTCGATGGACTGCGTCCGGCTCCGATTGGGCGTAAGGAAGTGGCGGGGGAAACGGCCGATCCGGCACCGCTGATGAATCCGGTGGAGGCGGAGATCTTTGCGTGTTTCAAAGGCGGCGCAGAATTGAGTGCTGACGAAATTACGGCACTGACCGGGCGCTCGGTGTCGGAGGTGTCAACGACGCTGATGATGCTCGAATTGCAGCGCCGGATCGCCAAACGATTGGACGGGCGTTTCGAGGTGTGTTGATCGAGTCTGGGTGCGCGCTCAGCCTGGAGGCCAATTCAATTGACGTTGACCAAGGAGATGCACGTGGAGGTGGGGCACGCTCTCGCAGCCGTGCGGGCCGTTGTTGATCACAAGTCGGAACCCTTTGTTGAGGCCCAGTTGGTCAGCGATTTTCCTGGCCGTGAGCAGCAAGTGACCGAGCACGGCTTGGTCCTCGGGGGTGGCTTCACCGACGCGAGGAATCACTTTTTTGGGAATGATCAACACGTGCACCGGCGCTTGCGGCTGAATATCGTGAATGACAATGCAGAGATCGTCCTCGAATTCGATTTTAGCGGGGATCTCGCGGTCGATGATTTTTTCGAAGAGAGTTTTCAATTTTACAGGAGGGAACAGGGAGAACGGAGTGGTTATCGATTGGCTTCAGGAAGCATCATTCGGTGAACGCCGTCGGTCAGTTTTATATGGTTGAAGTTAATGAGGAGTCCCAGTGGGACGTTGAGAAGCTTCATGTAGCTCAATAGCTGTGCTTTATGAACCGGTAGGATTTTTTCAACGGCCTTGGCCTCCACTAAAACACACCCATCAACGAGAACGTCGAATTTGAGCGGATCCTCTCGGGAAAACCCTTTATAGGTTATGCGAACAGATTGTTGGGTGACGTGCGGGAGTTTTCTCAATTCCAACTCACGACAGAGACACCACTCGTAGATCGATTCGTTTAACCCCGGCCCTTTGTCGCGGTGCACCTCGATCGCGGCGGCGATGACATGCTCCGTGAGATTGGAGGCTTTTGAATACATCGGATGCACCTCTTAACCTCTGTTCTCTCTGTTTCCTCCTGTAAAATAAAACTCAGAGGAAAAGCAAATTCAGGTTGGCTCGGGGGGAGGTGCGGGCGGCGGCGAGTTCGCGGATGTAGTTCAGGGCGTCGCTGTATTCTTGTTTGCGACGCGGAGTTTGGCGTTTGTCGGGCGGCAGCAACGCCGGGCGGAGGTTGGTGATGAGCAGGGTCGATTCGCGAAACGGAGTGAGACGCTTTAGTCCCGTCATGAGTTCAGCGCGAGCGAAGAGCGGCGTCGCGGCGGTGAGGGTGCTGGCGGCGTCCCAATGGAAGAATCCGTGGCGGGGCAAGTGGCTGTAGGACTGTTCGAGGAGGCGGGCGGCAGCCGCGTTGAATGCCGCGTCGTATCGGGCGGCAAACTCCGGGTGTTCCCGAGTTTGATGCTCGAATTCAGTCAGGCTGAACGTGATCGCCGCTTTGATCTGATCGGCCAGATACAGGTCTTGGCCCGTGACGTGGGCGAAGAGGGCGTTGATCAGGTGCAGGCGGCGCAACTCATCCCGCGCGGGAGCCGTCATGCGGTCGGTCGGTCGAGGGAGTTGACTTCGTGCACAAACTCCGCCGCGTCGCGGAATTGTTTGTAAATGCTGGCGAAGCGCACGTAGGCGACTTGATCGATGCTCGAAAGGCGTTCCATCACGGCGTCGCCGACGGCGCGCGAGGGGATTTGGGCGTCGTATTGAGCCTCAAGAATATCGATGACGTCCTCAATCAACATCGAGATTTGTTCATCGTCGATCGGGCGTTTGTGGCAGG
>CAXBOL010000682.1:0-3385 GCA_963977295.1 uncultured Opitutaceae bacterium | reverse complement strand
GGCGTCGTGGGCCCGATTCTCATCCAACCAGAAAATGGCGGGGACGCCGGTTGCCCGGGCCCGATTCACCGCGAGTTTGACCCAATCCTGCACCGGGGCGTCTTTAGTCTGACAGGCGCGCCAAATGTCGCCCTGAGCCACCGTGTGACTGATCAGAACCTTTCCGTCGGCGTCAACGATCCGAATTTCGCCGTCGCCAGGCGCTTCGAACGTTTTGTCATGGGAGCCGTATTCTTCGGCTTTTTGGGCCATCAAACCCACGTTGGGAACGGAGCCCATGGTGCGAGGATCAAAGGCGCCATGTTCCTTACAGAAATCGATTACGGTTTGGTAAACGCCAGCGTAGCAACTGTCGGGAATGACGGCGAGGGTGTCTTGCTGTTTGCCGGCTGCATTCCACATTTGGCCCGAAGTGCGAATCATTGCGGGCATGGACGCGTCGACGATGATGTCGCTAGGCACGTGCAAGTTGGTGATTCCTTTGTCGGAATTGACCATCGCGAGGGCCGGTCCATTGGCGTAAGCAGCGTCGATGTCGGCTTCGATCTCCGCGCGTTTCTCGGCGGGGAGGGGAGAGATTTTGGCTAACAAGTCACCAAAGCCATTGTTCAAATCGACTTTCAGATCGGCCAACACCGCGGCGTGTTTGTTCAGCACTTCACCGAAGAAAACCCGGACCGCATGCCCGAAGATGATCGGATCCGAAACCTTCATCATGGTGGCTTTGAGATGGAGCGAAAATAGCACCCCGTCGGCTTTGGCCTGAGCGACTTGCTGAGCAAGAAATGCGTCGAGCGCGGCGACACTCATGACGGTCCCGTCAATGATTTCTCCAGCTTTGAGGGGGGTGCTGGCCTTGAGCACCGTGGTCTCGCCGGCCGCCGCAACGAACTCGATGCGAACGTTGGTGGGGGCGTCCACCGTAACGGAGCGTTCATTGGAGCAAAAGTCCGACGTGCCCATGGTGGCGACGGAGGTTTTGGATTCCTTGGACCATGCGCCCATGGAGTGGGGGTTGATCCGCGCGTAAGCTTTGACGGCATTGGGCGCCCGACGGTCGGAGTTTCCTTCGCGCAGAACCGGATTCACGGCGCTACCCTTTACGCGATCGTAACGTGCCTTGATGTCCTTTTCTTCGTCGGTCGCCGGATTAGCTGGGTAGGCTGGAATGTTGTAGCCCAGAGCCTGAAGTTCAGCGATGGCGGTCTCGAGTTGGGGGATCGACGCGCTGATGTTGGGTAGCTTGATGATGTTCGCCTCGGGCTGCGTGGCCAGTTGCCCCAGCTCGGCGAGGTAGTCTGGGATCTGACGCTCGGCCGGCAAGCGATCTGCGAATTGGCAAATGATGCGCCCTGCGAGCGAAATGTCGCGAGTTTCGACGGCTACCCCCGAGTGTTTGGTGAACGCCTGCACGATGGGCAGGAGCGAAAATGTGGCGAGCGCGGGAGCCTCGTCGGTTTGCGTGTAGATGATGGTCGGAGCCTTGGACATGATAAAAGTATCGGTTGGTAAGTAGCGCTTAAGGCAAGCGCACCGAGGCGCCACGGTCCAGCTCACTTTGAGGCATCGCGTGTGATTAGCACGCGAATCGCCACGATTCGGATCGATTCAAACGGATCAGCACTACTGTTTGACGAAGACACGGTCCGGTAGCCCGTTTTTTAGATCGAAGCGATCCGCCGCTTTTAGATACGGTGTGCATCCTTTCTTAACTGTTTTCCTCATGAGCATCTACATTGGCATCGATTCCGGCACTCAATCCACCAAGGCGGTGGCCCTCGACCTTGATACGGGCAAAGTGGTGGCCGAGGCACGCGCGCCTCACCGTCTGATCGCAGGGTTACCAGTCGGACACATGGAGCAACATCCGGATGAGTGGGTCGCTGCCCTCGATACCTCCGTCGGAGCCGTGCTCTCCCAAATCGACCGGACACGGGTCAAAGGAATTGGCGTTTCAGGGCAACAACACGGATTTGTGCCTTTGGATAAAGACGGGCGGGTCATTCGTCCCGCGAAGTTGTGGTGTGACACCTCGACCGCAGAGGAATGTAAGATCATTACCAAGAAGTTGGGCGGCACCAAGGCTGTGATTCGCAAAGCCGGGTTAGCCATCTTACCAGGGTTTACGGCGCCGAAGATTCTCTGGTTGAAGCGGCATGAACCCAAGAACTATGCGAAATTAAGACATGTGCTCCTGCCGCATGACTATCTGAATTTCTACCTAACGGGGGTTTACTTCATGGAATATGGCGATGCCTCGGGCACAGCCTTGATGGACGTAAGGAAGCGCACCTGGTCCAAAGCGGTGATCAATGCGATCGATCCAAAACTCGCCGATTATTTACCGCCGTTGAGTCCTTCCGACGCCATCGTGGGAACGCTGCAAGCGGATGTTGCCGCGAAATATGGACTTTCTCCTGATGTCGTGGTTTCGGCCGGAGGAGGAGATAACATGATGGGGGCGATCGGCACCGGTAACGTGAAGTCAGGGGTGGTCACGGCCAGCTTTGGCACCAGCGGAACAATCTACGCGCATGCTGACCAACCGGTGGTTGATCCCGATGGCGAGATCGCGGCGTTTTGCGGATCGACCGGCGGGTGGATGCCGTTGCTGTGCACCATGAATGTGACCACGGTGACCGAGCAAGTTCGGGGCTTGTTTCACTACAACCACGAGGAACTGTCCGATGCTGTGGCCGCCACGCCGGCGGGATCGGGAGGACTGATTATGTTGCCCTACCTCGAAGGCGAGCGGACACCGAACGTGCCAGCGGGATCGGGGGTCTATTTTGGCTTAAATCAACAAACCTTGAAACCTAATCACATGGCCCGTGCGGCAATGGAAGGAGTGACGATGGGAATGAATTACGGACTGCGCCGGCTGGCTGAGTTAGGTGTAAAACCCCGTGAAATTCGAGTCACCGGAGGAGGCGCAAAATCCGCGGTATGGCGCCAGATCATGGCGGATGTCTTTGGTTTGCCCGTCGTGGCGATGGTCGAAGATGAAGGAGCGGCCTTGGGTGGAGCCTTGCAGGCTGCCTGGGCCGTGGCGCGACAGACGCGACCGAATGCCTCGATCAGTGCGCTGGCGGAGAAAATCGTCGCCAAAGACGAGTCCACGCGTGTGAAGCCGGACAAGAAACGTGCGGCCCGTTACCGTGAATTGCAGACCGTGCAGGATCGCTTGAGTGCCGCATTGCGAGACCTGTTTCCGTTGCAGCGCGAGTTGGCTAATTCGTAAAAACCTGCACCCTAGCAGCGCAGGGTCTTTAAGGTCGAAGGATAAAACCGTCTACTGGATCCCGTGGGACTAGCTTTAACGCAAAGTCACCAAGCCGGTAAGAACGCAAAGTTCAGCATTTGAATAACTTGCTGCGCAACTCGG
>CAXBOL010000681.1:0-3387 GCA_963977295.1 uncultured Opitutaceae bacterium | reverse complement strand
CTACGTCATCGCATTCAGCCTGAGCGCTATGGAGGGGCTCCTTTACTGGGTCTTCGCGGCACCGTGTTAAAAACTCATGGTTCGGCCAATCGCTTTGCGTTGATGAACGCACTGGGCGACGCCAGTGAATTTATTCGCATCGATCGCACGATTCGGATCGAAGCCGATATCGATCAAGCCAACAAAATCTTCCGTCCCGAGACTCGTGATGTCTCGAGTGCTTGATTCGAACAATTCTGATTTCATGGCCGACTACACCTTCGCCATTTTAGGCACTGGTTCCTATGCGCCCGAGCGCATTATGACAAACGAAGATCTTGCCGGCAGCGTCGACACTTCCGATGAATGGATCGTTTCTCGCACCGGCATTCGCGAACGTCATATCGCGGCGGAAAATGAAACTACTTCGGATATGGCTGCACACGCCGGCCGTCGTGCCCTCGCTGATGCAAACCTCGGTGCCGAGTCCATCGATTTGGTCATTGTCGCCACCGTAACTCCTGACATGCCCATGCCCGCGACCGCGTGTATCGTGCAAGCCAAACTGGGTGTGCCTCCCCACGCCGCCTGTTTCGACCTCCAAGCCGCGTGTTCGGGGTTCATCTACGGTCTCGATACGGCCTGGGCACTCCTGCAGTCTGGTCGCTACCGTCATGCGTTAGTCATTGGAGCGGAAAAACTTTCAACGGTGTTAGACTGGACAGACCGAGCTACCTGCGTGCTCTTTGGTGATGCGGCCGGTGCGGTGGTGATCGGTCCCCGACCGGCGAATTCGACCGGTGAGGTGATTGGCACCAAACTTTATTCCGAGGGCGGCAACACCGAACTCCTCTGCATTCCCGGCGGCGGCTCCGACCATCCCAAGGCCCTGCCCCCCGCCCCGCCTCGGCACATTTTGATGAAAGGCCGTGAGGTCTTCAAGTTTGCGGTCCGAGAAATGGAGGACGCGGCACGAGACATTCTGGAACAATACGGCGTCTCCGCGGACGAAGTCACTTGCGTAATTCCGCATCAAGCCAACTTACGGATCATTGATGCCATTGCCCTGTATCTGAAGATCCCTGTGGAACGTTTTTACATCAATCTCGACCGGTTTGGAAACACGTCCGCTGCATCCATTCCCTTGGCCATCGACGAAGCCCGTCGCCTCGGCCGAGTGAAACCCGGCGACCTCACCCTACTCGTCGCCTTTGGGGCGGGCTTGACCTACGGTAGCGCGCTGGTTCGCTGGTAATCCAATTTATGTCTCTTATTTCGATGAGCCGTCTTAGCACCATTTTCTCTCTCCTCTTTCTCGTTGTCCTCGCCGCACCGTTGCGCGCCGAGTTGGTATGGACCCCGGGCCAAGGGTGGCAAGTCGAGGGGGGCGCCCTGTCTGGTCTAGTGGGCTCCGACGCCCGCGATGCGCTGGAATTAATGAACCGAGCTCGGGCGGCCGAAGAAAAAGGGAGCCGCGGCTCGGCCCTGAGGGCCTACAAGAAGGTCATCAAGAAATATCCAAATTCGATTTACGCCCCCGAAGCTTATTACCGGACCGGGCATCTTCGGTTGGGGAATCGCCAATTCTATAAGGCGTTTGAATCGTTTCAACAGATCATGACGCGGTATCCCAACAGTGACCGTTTTAATGAGGTGCTCGGGATTCAGTTCGGGATCGCTCAAGATCTCCGAGACGGCAAACGTAACTATCATTGGGGCTGGCTGCCGAGCTTCCGGAGCAAAGAACGGTCCATCACTTACTTTGAATGGGTAGTGGCGAATGCCCCCTACAGTGATTACGCCCCTCTTGCGTTAATGACCATCGCCAAGACTCATCAGGAGTTGAACAACACCCCCTACGCGATTGATGCCTTGGATCGTCTGATCAACAATTACCCCCAAAGTTTGCTCGCATCGGACGCTTATCTCCAACTCGCCAAAACCCATGCCTCCTTGGTGGATGGACCGGCCTATGATCAAGAGTCCACCATCGAAGCTATCACCTACTTCGAAGACTACATGATTCTCTTCCCTGAGAGCGATGGCCTGGCCGAAGCGCAAGAGGGCTTGAACGAGATGAAGACGATTTTCGCCCAGAGTAAGATGATCCTGGCAGACTACTACCTCAAGAACCGCAAAAACTACAAAGGCGCGCGGGTTTTCTACAACGAGGTGATTACCTCGTTTCCAGATTCCGAAATTGCTGAACGCGCTCGCGCTAAGCTTGAGATTGTCGACGAACGCGAAGCGGCGCTCGCTCCCGCCGAGGGCGCTACCAAAGGGACCAAGCCCCCACGGAAAAAGTTTCTCGGAATCTTCTAACCCGCGTCCCCCCGTTTATTTGTTCAGGGCAGACTACGCGTGATCCTCCCTTTCTCCACTTCGCGCCTGCGAGTCCTGATCACGGGATTAGGTCTAACCGGCCTTTTTCTCGCGAGCGGATGTTCGAACTACCATCTCGGCACCAAGTCAGCGCCGCTGCTGTTTAAGTCGCTGTTCATCGCACCCGTCGTAAACACCGCCGCAGTCCCCCAAGCGGTCGTGCCCGTTAGCACCGCGATTCGGACTGCATTGATGAACAACCCCCGGGTCCAATTGAGCGCGACTTCGGATACAGCGGATGCGATAATCGAGGTCACGCTCGTGAAGTATGGCCGCGACTTCACGGCGGTGCTCCCAACCGATACCGCGCTGGCTCGCAAGTTTGATATCACGCTGACTGCCATCTGCACCCTCACCCATCAAGGAACTGGGCGGGTTTTATTCGCCAACCGCGAAATCAAAAGCACTCGCCAGATTTTCGTTGATGGCGGCCAAAACCCGGCCGAATACCAAGTCATGCCGCAGTTGGCAGATGACCTCGCTCGTCGAATCGCACATGCAGTGCTCGACGTTTGGTGATTCTCCATTTCGGATGAATCGCGTGCCGTTAGAATCCATTCTCGCCCCCTCGCTTTTGGCTGGTGATCACAGCGCCCTTGGCGCCAGTGCAGCAGTCGTCGGCACACACGGTCTCAGTTGGCTGCACCTTGATATCATGGATGGACACTTCGTGCCCAATCTGACTTTCGGGCCTGAAACTGTGGCTGCGCTGAGGCGACGCGAAGAGCTTTCGTCACTATTCTTCGACACCCACCTTATGCTGTCCCAGCCACAGGACTACATCGAAGCCTTCGCAAAAGCGGGTTCTGACCTCATTAGCATTCATATCGAACCGAGTTACGACCACGCTGCCGCTTTGCGAAGAATCCGGGAGCTAGGTTGTCAGAATGGGATCGTGCTTAATCCCGACACCCCAGCTGAGGCCATCGAACCCTTCCTTGCTGCTGTCGACTTAGTTCTGGTGATGACGGTTCAACCCGGCTTCGGCGGTCAAAGTTTCCGGGCCGACATGGCGCCGAAGCTTGC
>CAXBOL010000680.1:0-3388 GCA_963977295.1 uncultured Opitutaceae bacterium | reverse complement strand
CCGTGGGAAAAGCCTACCGCTTGGGTCTCTTTTCGGAAAAACGGGAATAACCCGAATCTGCGACCAGCCTCCGCGGTGCACCGGGCTTGTCGACCAGTCCATTCCTTGGGCCCTGGATGACTCGGTAAAATCGCCTTCGCCGACGCCTGGTCGGCCTCCCCTCCCCGAATATCTCCACGGACGATTACTTTTCGGGCGCTGCAACAATCACGAGATCAGGGACCTCGGCGGTTGGCCGATCATCCACCGTCAAATCTCCCATCGCATATTGAATGCCGTCCAGAATGTGCTGGTTAATTTGAGGGTGCCAACTGGTTTCCGGGCGGTGTCCGAAGTTGGTGTAAAAGAGTCTTCCTTCTCCCCAAGCGCGAATCCAAGAAACAACGGTGGGCTCGTTTATCGCTTCTTCGATGAGGCTCCGTTCCTCAACCGCGCTGAGGAGCGGGACCGGACCCGATTTTTGACGTTTTCGTTTCTGGTTCTCGAAATCAACGGGTGCCCGCTGATTTACGAGTTTGGTCATGTCCAGGCTCACCAATAACCTTAACTTACCTGATCCCTGAAATGATTCCGGATGATACTGATAGATTTCGTCGCGGTGCCAAAAGCCTTCGTTTGCAAATGCGGCATTGAGCGGATGCCGGACATCATCGAGTCGGAAGGCCCAAGTGCCTCCAGCCGTCCACGGGTGCCCGCGAAACAGGCCACCCATCATGCAGGCTCCCTCCTTCCACTGCGCAAAGTTATCCGTGGCAGCATGAATTCCTATGATCCCTTTACCGCCTTGCACGAAATTCAGCAACGCCTGCTGCTGCTCGAGATTTAACTTCAGGTGTGTGGTGTTATTTAACAAAACCGCATCGAACGAAGCCAAATTATCCGCCGAGAACACATCGTAGTCATCGATGAATTCAGCCGTAAACGCGCCTGTTTTAAGACCCATGGCCCGAATCATGAATTGATAGTAAGGAATCGAGCTGTGAATGAACCCTTCACAACGGGAGAATACCAAAAGGCGACGGGCCGCGCGTGGCGCTACGGTGGGTTGCAAGGGAAGTGAATCAAAAATTTCCTGCCCTGCTTCCTCCTCGATTGGCATCGGAAACGCCGCTTTTGCTCGGCTTGCCCAATCATCGGCGGCGGGAGCCTCTGCGCATGCGAAGCTCATGACTAAAACGGCCCCTAGCACAACTTTATCAAAAATGGTAATACCTCCTATCCTCTCTCGGTTATGACTCACGATTAGTCCGTGCTCTAGGGGGAAGATTCTCTGCCGCGCGATTCATAGTAGACCCTCCCCGTATTCCCAGCCGGGCCTTACCGGTTCCTTGATGTAATGGTTCAGGCTGCTATCCTTGAATTGCATCATGGCTGGATTGTATTCCACCACTCGACGGGATCGAATCGCAATCGTGCCGAGCAACACCGTTTCTGTCAGGGGAACCGCGTAGTCGAAGTTTGATCCGCATTTTTCCACCTCCCCCTTCAAGGCGGCGATGATTTCCTGAACCGGGTCTCCCACGGCGCGCGGCAGCGTTTTGGCGGGCAATCCGCCTCGTCGAATCTCCTCCCAGTTGTTCAAAAGCCGCGGACTTGTCGGACGCATACCCGGGGAGTAGATGCTATTTTGATCTCCGATCAGCATGCATCCGCCCGTTAAGACGTGCCTCGGATCATTGCCATTTTTGAGCGACTCGGGAAGCCGCGGTAGGTGCCCCCCCTCATACCAATATACGGTGACGGGCGGGCTTTTCGCTCGACCGGGAAACTCGTAGACACAGGTCACCGCGTCGTCCTTGACTCGCCCCCCATCGAACTCCTCCCGGAAATTAATGGAATTGTCGATCGTCACCTTCGTGGGATACCCCAAACCCAGCGCGTAAATGGGAATATCAAGGGTGTGACAGCCGATATCACCCAGTCCACCCGAACCAAAATCCCACCACCATCGCCAACCCTTGGGACAGTAGGAGGAATTGTAGGGACGTTGCTCTGCGGGCCCGAGCCAAAGATCCCAGTTCAAAGTGGACGGCACTTTCTCGGCTGAAAGCAGGCGCGACGCATTCGATATATTGCTGCTGGTGCGACCCGTCCAGGCATGAACTTCGCGCACCTCTCCCAGCAAACCGGCATCATACCATTCGCGGATGAGCTTCATGCCCTGGAAGTTGTGCCCCTGATTTCCCATTACAGTCTGCACGCCAAATTTGTGGTAGGCTTTTTGCAGCGTGCGCGCTTGCCAAATATTGTGCGTCAACGGCTTTTGGGTATGCACGGCAATCCCGCGCTCCATGGCGGCGAATGTAGCCGGAAAGTGGGTATGATCCGGGGTATTGATGATGACCAAATCCAATTCCCGATCATGCGCATCCAGCATTTTCCGAAAATCCTGATAGCGTTTGGCCTCGGGGAATGCTTCCAGTCCGTCGGCCCCGGCGACCTCATCCACTTCGGCAATTGCCACTAGGTTTTCCATCGCACACTCGCGAAAGCAGGATTGCGCGATACCTCCGGAACCCACCATGGCTATGTTCAACTTGGAGTTTGCTGATTTTCCCGGTTTCGCGATCGAGAACGGTCGAAAAACCAAAGAGCCCGCGACGGCGGCTCCCGCTTTGATAAACTGCCTGCGTTTGGGGTGCATCATAAAAAAATCGATGAAGTTGCTCGACTCACTTCTCAGTCATGACCCGCCTAAAGCCCGGCCAAAAAACCTTCGCGGAGCATCGCGACTGCGGCCGAGACTGGGAAAGAAATTTTCTCCTCGAGGTGGGCGCATGGACGCTCGTCGGGGACACGGGCGTGAGCATGGGATAATTTGAGGCCACGCTCACGATCATAGCACCGTAACCTCCATCGGCCCATCGTGAGATTACGGGATACGCCACGTCCGCCGTGGGAAAAGCCTACCGCTTGGGTCTCTTTTCGGAAAAACGGGAATAACCCGATTCGCCGTAAGTGAGGCCATCGCTTCAGGCGTTTTGGCTGCGGCGATGAGTCATGAAGCCGTAAGCCGCGATAACGACGAAACACAGCAAGGGCAGTGAGAATGAAATTCTCGCACCCGAAAGTCCTAGAATCGCTTCTTGGTCAATCATCATGGCCTGCAAAGGCGGCATCAAGCAGCCGCCCCCAATCGCCAAAATCAGTCCAGCTGAAGCCAATTTTGCATCTTCACCCAATCCATCGAGCGCCAGACCATAGATGGTGGGAAACATCAGCGACATGCAGGCCGATACTGCGACTAAACACCATAGTCCAACCATCCCCGGCAGGAAGATCGTGCCTAGGGTGAGCACTCCCCCTCCGAGCGCCAAGCTCCCCAGCAACTGGCCCGGGCGCAGATACTTCAGGATGAAGGTGCAGATGAAGCGGCTGGAAACAAAGA
>CAXBOL010000679.1:0-3404 GCA_963977295.1 uncultured Opitutaceae bacterium | reverse complement strand
CGCGATGGCATGGTTGCGCCCCACGAAGTAAACCGCAAAAAATGACCTAACGGTTTAACCGTTCAGAATTTCGGCCCGGTTCAATTGAGGTGAATGAGAGGTTTGGGATCGCGATCAGGGCAGCGCAGTGGCTGGCACGTCGTAGACTTCCACCAATCCATCGCCATCGGCGACACCATCAATGCGACTCATTTGTAGGGTGTAGGTGCCTGGTGGCAGTTCGATGAGAATGGCGGCGTCCTTGCTCCCGGAAGGGAGAGGGAAACCTCCGACGGTGGTGGTCGTGGTGGCAATCTGCGCGGCGTTGGGGGCCGTGCTCCAGTTGTCGTTTTCCGCGATGGGTGTCAGGTTGTCAGTAGAGTTGAATAGGCGCAGCTGGGGATCGCTGACGGCGGTGCTAACCCCGAATCCCGCCAAAGTCGGGCCGATGCCACGAAGGAGGAACGTGCGGGAACCATCCTCAACCACGAAGCCGGCGATCATCGGGTGGTTGGCATCGCTGACGTAGGCGCGAGTGGAAATATTCGTTAAACGGCCCGCCGAGGAGGGGGAGGGATTGCCAGGATCGGTAGAGGTGTCGAAACCGATGATGGCTTTATAGCGTAGGAGTGCTTCGACAAAGTAGTAATCGCCAAAAATGGTGCCGCTTTCAGCCGATCCCCACTTGTTTGAACCTCGTCGTAAAATGGGTTCGTAGGTAGTTCCCTCAGAAATGTAGCCCGCGCTGGCGAGGGCGAGGAGCAGGGTTTCGGCGGCGGCACGGTATTTGGCTTGGCCGGTGATCTCAAACAACTCCATGGAGGCGGAGGCAACGATGGCGGCGGCAGAGGTGTCGCGCGGGTTTTGCGAATCCAGCGGAGCGTCAAAATCCGAGAAAGGAATGTTGTCGGTCGACTGGCTGGCGAGTGCGCTCATGAAGTAGTCGAAGCAGGCCTCGGCGTGTTGGAGCATGCGCGGGAGTTGGGTGTAGCGATACACCATCGTGTAGCCGTAGACGGCCCAGGCTTGGCCGCGTGACCAAGTGGATTCGGGTTTCCATCCCTGGTGCGTGCGGACGTATTGGACGGAGCCGTCGGGGTTGTAACCGACCACGTGGACAGAGCTGCCGTTGGCGCGGATGTTTTCGGTCCACGTGCGATCGGCGTGGGCGATGGCGTGGTTGGTCAGGGTGGTGTTACCCTCAATTTTTCCGACGTAGAGCGGGAGTTCCAGGTTCATCATTTGGTCGATGTTTACCTCAAAAATGGGATCATTGGGATTGGTTGAGGAATCCGAAAGAGACGGGGACCCGGTAGGATTGGACGAGGTATTGGTCCACGAACGGTAGCAACCGATCGTCGGGTTGAACCGCTGGGTGTCAAAATTCGCCGCGGTGTTGGCGAGACTGGAGCGGAAGGCGGCGTTGTTGTTGCCGGTGAATTGGTAGCCGAGGCCGAAACTGTAATAGATTTGGAAACCTTGATCGTTGTCGGGGTCGGAAACGTTGGCCTGGAGCGCATTGGTCCAATCGGTGGCGCGATTCAACCAGACGGACTCACCGGTGTCCTGATAAAGTTGCCAAAACATGCCGGGCACAAAACCGCTGGTCCAGGCCGTGCGATTCTTTGACGCCCACACTCCACTGGTGCTGGAGTAGTCGGTAAACACGGTGGAGGAGCTCAAGAAGGAGGTGGCCAGGGACGCAGTCTTGGCCGTCGAATACTCGAGGGCGTGCTGAAACGTTTCGGTTGTGGCCGAACCGGCAATAAATGGAGCCGTGAGAAAGGTGGCGGAAATACCGAGAAAGTGACGAAGGTGCACGGAGGGAAAAGAATTGAGGATGGCTGCCGGGCGAAGCGCGCGGGAGGCGAGTTCATTGGAAGGGCTCGATTGAACCACAAAAGCGAAACCCTGGCTGGTTATAATTATTAAATAACTCGTCGTTTCTTGCCCTAATTTCGAATTCCGGATCAGGCAGGGTGGCGTGCAGGGAAAGCGTCAGAATAAGTGAATAAACCTGAAACTTCGGGCGTCGCAGCGGGGTGTTAGCCTTATCCCAAGGCAAAAAACCTAAACCTAGTTCATCATGCAAAACTCTCTCCGTCTGGCTTCGCTCCTCCTGTGCTCAATCGCGTTTACCTCCGGGTGCGCCGTGATCGATTCGCATACCTCCACTCGAATTTCCGGGCAAGTCGTCGAGGACGACCTGTTGGCCGCGGTCAAGCCGGGCATCACCACCGAATCACGCTTGATTGCGATGTTGGGCGAACCGGGTTCGATGGTGGAAAACGCCGATGGGAGCCGGGACCTGAACTACCGATCCAAGCGGATCACCCGGAGCAGCACCGAGTTGTTGTTTGTAATCGATACCAGCAGCACCAAGGAGCGCGTGCAGACGATCAGCTTCCGGGTCAAAGACGGCGTCGTGACCAGGGTGAGCCAAAAAACCGAAGCCGGATCTGCCGACGTCGACTTCTGAGCTGGGGAATCGGTTCGGCCGCCCGGTTCGTTTCGGGATTGCGCCCGGCAGGGGGCGGGCGTGAGGCTGCGCCAATTCTATGAGTGAAGTCCGTCACGTTATCTCGTTTCTCTACACCTTGCGCGATCCCGATGGTCGCGTGATTGACATGTCTTCACCGGAAGAGCCGATCGTGTTTCTGGCCGGATCAGGCATGATCATTGAAGGCTTGGACGCGGCGCTCAATCGCATGACGACCGGAACCAAGACCCGGGTTGAAGTGCCGGCGGCGCAGGCGTATGGCGATCGGGATCCGGAGCAAGTGCGTCGCGTCGCCCGTAGTTTTCTCCCGGTTGAAGGTGAAGTGAAAGTGGGGGACCAATTTAAAACCGCGCCGGATCCGGCGGCACCGATTGTGACGGTGGTCGAAGTGGACGGAGATGAAATCGTGCTCGATGCGAATCACTCGTTGGCCGGGGTGGATTTAACCTTCGACGTCGAAGTCGTGGCCATGCGGCCCGCGACACCGGTTGAGATCGAACACGGACATGTGCATGGAGCCGACGGGCACTGTGCTTAATAAACGGAGGATTATATCATGAAAGTATTGGGCATTGATATCGGAGGATCCTCCCTCAAGGGCGCGCCAGTCGATTTGACGACGGGCACCTTGTTGACGCCACCGATGCGGGTGGAAACCCCGCAGAAGCTGACACCTCAGCAGATGGCCGACGCGGTGCAAGAGATCTCACAACGTTGTAAATGGCGGGGCGCAATCGGGTGCGGATTTCCTGGCGTCGTGCGTGACGGGGTCACGACCTTTGCGGGCAACCTTGATCAACGTTTCATTGGTTTCAATGTGGACCAACTGTTTCGGGCCACGACGAAGCGTAAAGTGCATGTGATCAACGATGCCGATGCGGCGGGACTGGCCGAGATGCACTACGGGGCGGGACGCGATCGCAAA
>CAXBOL010000678.1:0-3413 GCA_963977295.1 uncultured Opitutaceae bacterium | reverse complement strand
TAGGAGCTGAAGATTACCTGCCGAAGTCTGATTTGAGTAATAATTTGAACGAGGTGCTGCAACGGCACGTAGCAACGGGCGATGCCTCTAACCGTCAGGTGTTGGTGGCGGAAGATGATCGGCTGATTCGCGAGGTCATTGGTCGCCAGCTCTCGCGCGACGGGTGGGAAGTGGTGCTGGCATCCAACGGTCGCTCAGCGATCGAAGCGATGCAGGAGCACGTGCCAACCTTACTCGATCTCATGATGCCGGGAATGGATGGCTTTGGGGTGCTGCGCGAAATGCGGGCGGATGACCGATTGAAGCGGGTGCCCGTTATCGTGCTTACTTCATTGGATCTCACGGGCAGCGTGCGCCAACTGCTCCGTAATCAAACCGAACGAATTCTGCAAAAAGGGCGCTACTCGAAAGAAGAATTACTGGCAGAACTCCGATCCACCTTGGTGGAGTTTGGTGCGAAAAGTCCAGCCACCCCACGAATCGCTGCACCGCGCTGATTTCCTTACCTCCACTCTCCGCCCCTCTCTACATTATGGCCAAAATATTACTCGTCGAAGATAACGAAATGAATCGCGACATGCTCAGTCGGCGATTGGTCAAGCGAGGGTTTGAAGTGACCATGGCGGTGGATGGATTGGTCGGATTGAGCGAAGCCCAGTCGGGTAAATACGATCTCGTGTTGATGGACATGAGCTTGCCCGGGTTGAGTGGCTGGGAAGCGACACAGAAACTGCGGGAAGATCCAGCGATGGCCAAACTGCCCGTGATCGCGTTGACGGCTCACGCCATGGAGTCTGATCGTCAACAAGCGTTGGCCGCGGGATGCGACGAGTATGAAACCAAACCCGTCGACTTGGCTCGATTACTGGAAAAAATGAATCGTCTTTTGGGCGTAACTGATTCTTCCGCGTGAGTGTTGAGCCTCAGTCCCAGTTTGGCCGCGGCGCAGCGGATCGAGAAACCTCGACCTTGCTCAAATTGCGTCATGATTTACGCACGCCGTTGAATCAGATTATTGGATACTCTGAATTGCTGATGGAGACGGTGGATGAGCACGGGGTGGAGGAAATGATTGGCACGATGAAGGAAATGCATCGTTCGGCCAACACCTTGCTGGTTCGGTTCAACGAGTTCATGGCGCGATCGAGGGTAGAGTCGGGGCGGATCGATATCGAGCAGATGAGTCTGGAAATGATCCCGATGATCGAGCAAATCGAGGAAAGTTGCGACACCTGCATCGCCTTGGCGGCGGAGAAGAATGCGCAGGATGCGATCAATGATCTGACAAAAATCACTACGGCGGCCTCGCGCTTCAGACGGAAACTCAAGGTGCGGGTGATCGAACCGACGGAGCATAAAATTTCGGAGGGGTCGGCCACGGTGGGGCAAGGCTCCCTGACGCGTCCACCCATGCCGTTTGCCGTGGCTGAAAATCAGGCGGTGAAGGGAAAGCTCCTCGTGGTGGATGATGATCGTCTTAACCGGGAGATGATCGGTCGTCGACTCCAGCACATGGGGTTTGAGGTGGTGCTGGCGGAAGATGGGTTGGAGGCCTTGGAGACGCTCCGGCATCGGCCTTTCGATCTCGTCTTACTCGATATCATGATGCCGAGATTGGATGGCCATGCGACTTTGGATCGGATTAAAGCCAACCCGCAATGGAGCCACATTCCCGTGGTCATGCTCACGGCGGTGGACGAAACCGACAGCATCGTGCGGTGTATCTCGGCTGGTGCGGAGGATTACGTTCCGAAACCGTTTAATTCAGTCATCTTGCGGGCTCGGATCGAGGCCTCGTTGTCGAAGAAACAATTACACGATCAGGAGGTGAAGTTTGTGGCCCGAATCCAAGCCGAGCAGGCCAAATCGGAATCCCTATTGCTCGGAATCCTCCCGCCTTTGATCGCGAACCGCTTGAAATCGGGCGAACGCGATATCGTCGACTCCGTGCCGGCCGCGACAGTGCTCTTTGCGGATATTGTGGGGTTTACCAAAATCGCCGCCGACATGTCGCCGGAAGAAACCGCTTTTCTCCTCAACGACCTGTTCAGTGCCTTCGACGGTTTGGTCGACAGTTACGGCATGGAGAAAGTTAAAACCATTGGCGACGCCTATATGGCAGTGGCAGGGGTGCCGGAATCCGCGCCTGATCATGCGCTACGTGGAGCTCGCATGGCTTTGGCAATGCAGCAAGCCATGCAGCGGTTCAACGTGCGTAATCGGCACAACTGGTCGATCCGGGTGGGGGTCCATTGTGGCCCCCTCATGGCCGGCATCATTGGATCACGCAAATTTGCCTACGACCTTTGGGGCGATACCGTAAATCTGGCCAGTCGACTCGAGTCTCAAGGCGAAGCGGGCAAGATCCATGTATCTCGCGATATGGCGGAGGCGCTGGCCGACAAATTTGAGCTCACGGAGTTGGGCGTCTTTTCCATCCGGAATCGGGGAGATGAGAGCGTCTATCGGCTCGAACGCGAAAAATAGTTCGGTGCAGGCAGGGAGCGCGCAGAAGTCAGTAACCTTTCAATTTTGTAAGGTTGCAGCAAGGGGATGGTAAGTCCGGTGGGGTAGAGTGACGGCAGTAAAACGCTTAAACCCATTCTCATTATGAACCGATACACTTCCTCCTCTCAACGCTTCGGGCGCAGTCTGCGCCTTGGCATAATTCTCACTGCAGCGGCCGCCATGGGTTGGACCGCGGCGGCTTGGGCGACCGACGATGCTGCGGCAGAAAAAGTCGTCGTCACCGTGGACGATGCTCCCATCACCCGTGACGCCGCGGGAGGCCTTCGGGTGAGTTTCTCTCCCATTGTCAAAAAAGTCGCTCCCGCCGTGGTGCAGGTCAATGTAACCGCCAAGGCCGAACGCATCACGGAGGCGGATCTCCCGCCGATGCTGCGTGATCCCCGGCTACGTCGTTACTTCGGCGTGCCGGAAAATCTCGACCAACTCCCGCAACCCAAAGGCCAGTCGGGCATGGGTTCCGGCGTGATCGTGAGCGCGGACGGTTACATTCTCACCAATAACCATGTGGTGGAAAACGCGGCTGAAATTCAGGTCACCCTATCTGATCGCCGGGAACTGAAGGCCAAGGTGATTGGCACCGATCCCGAGTCCGATTTGGCCGTGATCAAGGTCGACGCGGAGAACCTCCCAGCGCTGACGTTCGCCGATAGCAACAAGATTGAGGTGGGCGACACGGTTCTGGCCGTGGGTAATCCTTTTGGCCTTGGTCAAACGGTGACGAGTGGCATGGTGAGCGCGCTGGGTCGCGCCACCTTGGGACTCGATTACGAAGACTTCATCCAAACCGACGCGGCCATCAATCCTGGTAACTCCGGTGGCGCGTTGATCGATACCAATGGTCGTCTGGTCGGCATCAATACCGCGATTCTCAGCCGCAGCGGTGG
>CAXBOL010000677.1:0-3415 GCA_963977295.1 uncultured Opitutaceae bacterium | reverse complement strand
TGTCCAGCACGCGTTCCCAGTCGTAGAGATCAACGGAATCTTCCCGCCAGCCCATGGTGGTGACGATGCGGTCTTTCCAGAGGAAACTCTGCAGGGAGCCGCCGTAGCCTTCGGCCTCGACGACGGTGCGGGTGGGGCTGTTGGTGAAGACGACTTTGCCGATATCAATTTGTTCATCGGCAATCTGCCACGTGCCCCGTGCGGAGGTGGCGTTGGTGTAGTATTTGTAGTCGTAAGACTGATCCTTGAAAGGAAGCGTGCTGGCGGGGAAGCCGGTGAAGTTCAGTGAGGTGTCGCCGGGTTTGACGGCTTCGCCAACGTAGTAAATGGGATAGACGTGGCGGGTGGAATTGTCCACCGCCGAGGTGATTACGCCGGGAATGTCATTTTGAATCATCATGCCGTAGCGGTGATAATTGGCATCCTCCGAGTTGTTGTTGTAGAACCCCACGAAGCGGTGGTTACCGAGCCACTTGAACACATCGGAGCGGTCGGTGAAGTCGAGATTGTAGTTGGCCTGCACCAAGAGACTTTCGGCCTTCTCCTCGGTGTAGGACGCGATGGAGCGACCGTAAACGAAAGGACGCAGGAAGTTCGGGTTCGGGCGTCCGTCGGGCGTGATCGTATTGATATCCAACGAAATCGATTGCTGCTGCGCAATAGGGCTGAAGAGCTGATCCTGGCTGTTGGTCTCGGTTTGATAAGTCACCGCGACGAAGAAGTCCTTGGTGACGCGTTGCTCCAAGGTGAGGTGTTTCTTGTCGTTTTTGTTGATGCGGTAATTGCCGTTGAGGGCGCCGAGGTCGATGGACTTCCACGGAAAAATGCCGAGGTCGGTGGCTTGACGATCGGTGTAACCGGGGTCGACGTCTTCGAAGGGATCGTTGGACCGGTGGAAACTGGTGCGGGCGCGCACACTACTGGCATTGGAGGGTTGTCCGCCCGTGGTGGTGCGGGAGCCGGTGCGGGTGAAAAAGCTGCCCTGAGGCACGAACCAATTTTGACCGTCGTAATACGGGGTGAGCGCGGTGTCATTGCCGTCCAGATCTTCGCGAAGCTCTGGATTGAAGGGTTGGCCATCGCGACCGATCACCGTGATGCCGGTAGATAGTGGGGCATCGCCATTGGAGGTTCTGCTGTTGAACGGATCCCAGTAAAAATTATCGGCAATTTCCTGCTCGGACATGGTGCCCTGCGCTTCATTCCATAGTTGGAGCCAGCCGGAGACGTTGTCCTGCACGAGGCGGTAGTTGGGACGGCGGCCATTGGAATCGGCTTTTTCGTAGAAGGCAGTGATGGCGGTGTGCTCGAAGGGCCGGTAAGTGGCCGTCAAAAAAAGTCGCTCATCGTGCTGATAGGCTGAATCAATCATGTAACGCGTGTCGGAATTTTTGCCGATGGCGCGCACGGCCAGCACGTCGTCAATGAGGACTCGACTGAGATCAACGACCCCGCGTTGGCTGCCAAAATTATCCACGACGATGCTGACCTCGTTGAAGTCGCTATTGGTCATGGCCCGCTTGGTCGTATAATTGACGAGGCCGGCGGGTTGGCCGAGGCCGAACAGGATCGAATTGGGACCGCGGAGGAATTCGGCCCGGGCGATGTTGTAGCGATCAGGGGCCCCTCGCACTTCGATGAAGTTGGCGGCGTTGGAAGCGCGACCGAGGCCGCGCACGCGGACCGCACCTTCCCGGGTGTTACGGTCGTTGAAGTCACCTCCGATGTAGCCTTGGCTCAGGCTGCCGGTGGTTTCATCGGTCGTGATGGCAGTTTCGGTGCCGGCGACCATGGAGAGTCCGGTGGCCAGATCGAGCGCACCGAGGTCATCGAGAAAATCGTTGGTGAGCACGGTCACGGAGGCCGCGACATCCTTGAGTTCGCTGTTCAAGCGACTGCCTGAATTGGTCGAATTGGCGCGGTAGCCATCGTCGCCCGAACTATCTACTTGGAAGGGCGAAAGTTCGATGACGTCGTCATTTTGAGCGGAACCGGCGACTTGGGCGGTCAGGTGTGTGCCCCAGAGGAGGGCTAAGCCGAGGGTGAGGCGGCGAGGTAAGGTTTTCATGGGTGGGGTCAGGTAGCGACGAGAAGTATGCGAAGTCTCGCATAGGTGGTGGTTAGGGAGTGACACGGAACATCCTAGAGCGGTTCTGCGACAGGAGAATTGGTAAACTCAAACCAAGCGCGTAGGCTTGTGAGGCGGGTTGCCCAACCGTTGCAACGGGGTTGTTGGGGACATCCCTAAACTAACACGCGACCCTACCTTAAGGCCATGGGCTAGTGAGGAAACTTTTGTAGTTATGCATCAAAATAAATCTAAATGACGATGCTCTCTAACTCGACTTGCGGGAGATTTGACCATCAACCTGAACCTAATTACTGCAGTTGAAGTGGGTCACTGAGATCACGGAGGATTGCACAGAGTTCACCGAGCGATGGTTACGGGATAAATCTTTGGGTGGGTAACTTTTCCCTTCGGGAGGAAAATATATTCTCCTTCGTTTCTTCCCTGAATCTCTGTGAAACTCCGGTTTGCCTCAGTGCCCTCTGTGACCAACTACGGTTTATAGGCTGAATGGAATTTGGCAGAGAATGGGGTCTCGGAAACCGGACCCAAAAAAAGCCGGACGGCCTTGCAGACCGTCCGGCTAAACACCTAAACCAAACTTATTTTTAGGTCAGAACTCGAAGCTGTTGCTCAGTTCGTAGGTGCGCGGTTGGGCGACGCCCCAGACCGGCGAACCGTCTCCATTGGCGGCAATGACCCGAAGGCCTTGCTCGGTGTTGAAGATGTTCTGAGCATTGAGCTGCACGCGCCACCGCACGCGATCGTTGAAGATCTTACGGGTGTAGCTGACGAACATGCCGCCGGCAATGATGCTGTCTCCGACGTATTCGTTGCCTACATCAGACACGATGCCGGGGAAGTTGCTCAAGCCCCCGAAGTCGAAGCTGGCGGGAATTTCGCCATAGCCGATGATCTTGCCCGACTCCCAACGTAGGTTGGCACCGACGTTGAGGCCCTTGAGCATACCATCGTTAAACTTATAGCGAGCTACTAGCTTGGAGGTGTATTCGGCGATACCCCGGTTGGAGGTGCCTTCGCCAAGGATTTCGTTCACGTAGTTGGAGGCGATGGTGTCGACGAAGCGGGCCTGAATTAGCGTGGAAGTCGACGTGTTGCCGTTGGTGCCGTCGATGCGTAGGCCTTCGTCATAGAATTTTTTGTAGAATGGGGCTCGGACGGCGAGGAATTCCCCGAGTTCCCGACCCACCCGGCTGGTCACGTTTTCCAGCTGGTCGAAACCGGCTACAAAGTCCCAGTTGCGGTTGGGGCGCCAGGAGACTTCCACCGAGTATCCCTTGGAGGTAGTATCCTCGGTGGTCGCGGCATTGTTTGGCCGCTCGTAGC
>CAXBOL010000676.1:0-3419 GCA_963977295.1 uncultured Opitutaceae bacterium | reverse complement strand
CGGGTGCCCATTCGCGGGAAGGACAAACCCATGCCCAATGCCACCGCGGGTCGCATCACCATCATCAATTTTGGCATGGGGAGTGCCACCGCCGCCACAGTGATGGATTTGCTCACCGCCATTAAACCCAAAGCGGTGCTGTTTCTCGGTAAATGTGGCGGTCTCAAACATCGCGCCAACCTCGGGGACTTAATTCTCCCGATCGCCGCTATTCGGGGTGAAGGCACGAGCAACGATTACTTTCCTCCCGAAGTGCCCGCCCTGCCATCCTTCGCACTCCAAAAAGCCATCTCAACCACCATCCGCGAATTTGCCCGCGACTACTGGACCGGCACGGTTTACACGACCAACCGCCGCGTGTGGGAGCACGATGCGAAGTTCAAAAAGTATCTCAGCAAACTCCGCCCGATCGCCATTGATATGGAAACAGCCACGGTCTTCATGACTGGCTTTTATAACGAAATTGCCACCGGGGCGCTGTTGTTGGTCAGTGATCAACCCATGATCCCCGAAGGCGTAAAAACTGCCGCCAGTGACGCGGCGGTGGACGAGTCGTTCGTAACCGAACACCTCAAGATTGGCATCTCTTCACTCGAGCAATTAATCAACCGCGGTCAGACCATCAAACACCTCAAGTTTTAGGTTCATGCCCCTGCAGAACCTCAAACAGATTTGGCGAGAGTTCCGGCAGGATTCCGCCGGGCACCGGTTCCGCAACAGATATTATCGCCGTCGCGAGATCGTGGCTACGCGCGGCACCACTTTGGGTCGACTCCTCGTATTATTCGTCGCACTCCTCTGCCTCGCCATCGCCGTTCCACTGATGGTCCTACCGGGACCAGCGTTTGTGTTTTTCGCCATCGCCGGCGTAATTCTGGCTGGCGAGTCCCGCCTCCTCGCTACGCTGTTTGATTACCTCGAAGTGCGTGTTCGCTACTGGATCCGGCGCTGGAAAAACCGCCGCAATCGCCGCCGGAAACCCCACGCTCAAACGCCTAGTTGAGCGATTCTTTGGTGAGATCGAGCACAGGCATTTTCTCCAGATCAAAATCGTCGTCGGTCACCGTGAGTTCACCGATACTCACTTCGCCGCGCTTACCAAATGCTTCGGCAACGGAGGAAATTTGAGGCGTCTCGGTCTCCCGCCCGATAATCGAGGCCGCGGCGATCACAATTTTAGGCATCGCATCTTTGGCCCAAACCCCGCGGGTAGGACAAGCAATCCGAGTCTGCCAGAGTGGCAACAAGTCTCCTTTGATCAAAGCGGGACGATCATACGCGGCGATGTTAACGACGAAAAGATTCTCCTTCGACATCTCCACAATCCGATCTCCGTTTTTCTTGCGCAGTCCTCGCAGCCACTGACGGGGTTCCAACCCTAACGTCGGCTTTATCTCCCAAGTCAAATCGAGTTTATCTCCGCCGAGCACCTGCAGCGCGGTGCCTTCAGATTCCCACACACTACCCCACGAAAATCCCAATACGATCGAGGGCGGATTCTCGTCGGTGGCCGGAATAAACCCCTCCTTTTTCAAGGTTTTAAGCACGACCTGTAAAAAGGCATCATTGGGCGGAATCTGCTCGCCCGCGACTCCGCGACCAAAGACCTGGTAGCCGGTTGTCACCGCTTGATAATAGATCGGATTCTCGGGCGAGGCCGTCGGTCGTTTGCGTCCCTCATCCGTCATATCGGTCACGGCGATCACCGTTGTGTCCTGTTCGGCCCACGAGGATACCCCGAGTAACAAACTCAGGACGGAAATTTTCCAAAGATCTGCAAAGCGACGCGCCATAATTTAAAGCGAATCAAGGTTGCTCCAAATCGCAACTGCGAGACCGGACTGGCCCGAATGTCCGCATCGTTAAGCAGTGGAATTTCGCTCCTCAGTCCCGGATGTTTTGACCAAATCGCGGCGCCTTGCCACGGATGTAGGAATGAAACGCTTTGTCTTACCCCTGTTAATCGTATCCACCACTTTGTTTGGCCACGAGGTTCGCACCCTCGAAGTGGGTCGCAATCCGGAAAGTGTGACGCGCGGCTGGGGTGGTGATCTCTTCGTCTCGATTATGGGGGAACGCGGCAATGCCCCCGGGGCTGAAACCGACGGTGCCATCCATCGCATCGCCGCCGACGGATCGATCACGGTGTTTTATCGCGGCGGGCTCGCCGAACCAAAAGGGATTGTGTTTACCGGTGAAACCCTAGTCACCGCCGATAAAACGCACGTCTGGCGCATCGATGCCAACGGCCAAAAGACGCTGTTGGCCGGCCCCGATCAATTCCCTCAGCCTCCCGTCTACCTCAACGACGTGACGCTCGATCCCACCCACCGTGGCGTATTTGTGACCGATATGAACAACCGGGGTCAGTTTATGGGACCGAACGGGTTCAGAGCTGTCGATGACCAGTCCGTGCTCTCGCAAACTCCCGGAGGTCGCGTTTACCACATCGCGTGGGACGGCACGGTGACTTTGACGATCGGGGATTCCCCCTTGATGCTCCACCCCAATGGAGTGTTCGTCGAACCGGACGGACGGGTTCTGGTCGGGTCATTTTTTCTCGGCCACGTGGCCGCCGCTTATCCCGGCGAAAGCCCCAAAATCATCGCTACGGGCTACCGGTCAGTCGATGGCGTTGAAACCGATGAATCCGGAAACCTCTACGTGTCCGAAGTGTTTACCGGTAAGATCTGGCAACTTCCGCCCGCCGGCCGCGCGCCGATCCTGTTGCATCAAGCACAATCCGCCGCCGACTTCTTCCTCGATCAGGCCAACCACCAATTAATCGTGCCCGACAGCAAAGCCGGTGAGCTCGTGTTCATTTCGCTGTGACATCACTTGACCGTGCACCTCCTCTGCGTGCTCGACCACTTTCCCGCAAAGTCCCGAGTGTTACCCCAAGAGGCACCTGAGGCCAACGGCCGAAAACGGGGAGGCGTTTGCCTTTCCGTCTCCATCATGGACCGCCGCCTCTTCGTAGTCTACTCACTTCCGCCGCCCGCCGAAATCGCGAATCAAGCCTCAACGTCGAACCAGAACGGCACAAACACCTCACGGCCATCCAGCACGAGCTGCGCCCAGATCACGAAGAGGCCACTTTGGGGAATCGTGACCTGAAAGTGTAACTCCGGGGTTGCGGCATTTAATCGTTCCGATAAATCCGTTTCGCGGGGATGCAGGTGGGCAAATCCTGTGCGCTCCCGGTCGAACGCCACCAGGTGAGCAAAGGCGCCCATGACTTCGCCCATGACCACGGCCGATCCGTCTTGGCGCTTGATGGTGAGGATCAAATCGGCGGGGATTCGCGCTCGGACCGGGGAAGACTGCGGACGGAGTTCAAACTGGTAATCACCAATTTGCGCTGTCCAGTTTCGGGTCACTTCGTGCCGCTCGTCGACAGCCCCCGCAACCTCAATTTC
>CAXBOL010000675.1:0-3419 GCA_963977295.1 uncultured Opitutaceae bacterium | reverse complement strand
GACCAGTTTCAAGACCACGAGTGGCTGATCGCCGACGGGACCATCACGGCGACCATGGGTGGACTGACCACCAAACAATCCTACGGCGACTTTCAGCTTCACCTGGAGTGGCGCACCCCTGATCCCGCCTCGGCCACCAGCACGGGCAACATCGGCAACAGTGGGATCTACATCATGGGCCTCTACGAACTGCAGATTTACGATTCGTATTCATCCCGCATCTACGCCGACGGCGGGGCCGGAGCCATTTATGGCCAGACTCCGCCCCTGGTGAATGTCACCCGTCGCCCCCATGAATGGCAGTCCTTTGATGTCATCTGGCACGCCCCGGTCTTTGTGAATGAACACCTGATGAAACCCGCCTATCTCACCGTGCTGCACAACGGTGTGCTGATCCAGAACCACACCGAGGTGCTGGGGCCAACCGGTCACAAAACCGCCCAAGCCTACCGACCCCACGCGCCCCGCCTCCCGTTCTTCATCCAAGCCCACGGCAGCCCGGTTTCCTTCCGCAACATCTGGATCCGTGAGTTGGACGACTAGAAAAAGCCCACCAAGGCGGGCCGGGTGTCATCCCGATGTAGCCGACGCCACGTGGTGCCGAGCACGGCGCCGTTACTCTGTTTTCTCTGTTCTCTCCTGTAAATCCAACAGGCTGGGATTGCCGTGCCCCACTCCACCGCGGGGTTTTTACCGGAGGCAACGGAGAGAACAGAGCCACTCCCCTGCCACTCCACCGCCGGGTTTTACAGAGAGGAAACGAAGAATACCAAGCCACTCCCACTGTAATTTCATTGAGTCCCCTCAGCCTCGGTTCCCTCACTCTGTTTTCTCTGTTCTCTCCTGTAAATCCACCAGGCTGACAGCACCTCACCCCTTATTGGTTTCCTTCGTTCCTTTTTGTAAAAACCAGCAGCCTGATGGAACTCTAATTGAGACGCAACGGAATGGGCCCCAGCTGCTCCACCGTAAGCAAATTGAGTCCCCTCAGCCTCAGTCCCCTCCCTCTGTTTTCTCTGTTCCCTCCTGTAAACCCAGCAGGCTGACCGCGCCTCACCCCTTCTTGATTTCCTTCGTTCCCTTTTGTAAAACCAGCGGGCTGACCGGAGTTTAACTTTCGTCAACTTGAGACGCCACGGAGGCCCCTTGCCGCCAAGCTCAAGTCCCCTCCAAAAAAACAGGGCGAACCGACCCACGGTTCGCCCTGCTCGAATATACCCCTAACGAAACGGTTAAAACTCGAAGGTATTCGTCAGCGTCACGGTCTGCGGGAAACCGCGATGCCAGTAGGTGGTCACCGGAGTGGTCGGTGCCGCCGCCGTGGCGCTTTGGCGCACGGGATACGGGTCGACGTTGCCGATGTCGCTGACGTTGAGCTGCACACGCCAGTTAATCTTGTCGTCCCAGATCTTGCGCTTGTAGCTCACGTTGGCGCCCACACGCAGAATGGTGTAACCGAAAAACACGTTGTCGGGATCGGGCACCCAATTGCCGCCGATGTTCTGCAACGCAAACCCCGTCGCGGGTTTGTCCTGCCAGGCCGCATTGAGGCCGACGCCCACGTTCTTCAGCCGACCGCTGTCGAAGGTGTAGTTGGTCAGCAGCGTGAAGCGATTGGCGCGCTCGTTCGCCGTGACCGACCCCTCCTGGGCGATGGCGCGCAGGTAGCTGAATTCCATGGTGGTGAACACGTCCTGCACCGTGCGATTGCCGCCCGGGATCAGGTCGTTCGGGTTGGCCAACCATTGGTTGCGGTATTCCTCGATCAACTGACCCGTGAGCGGCGCGATATGGGAAAGTTCCGTTTTGAAATGGTCGACCGAAATGCCCATGCGCCAGTTCTTGGTTAGGTTGGCGGTGAGTTGAAATTCCCAGCCCTTCGAAACCAAGTCACGCGTTTCGCGCACGTTGCTTACGTCGACGTAACTGGCATACTTCACCGGATCGAGATATTCGAACAGGTCGCTCAACTCCGCAAAGTTGATCGAACGCTCCTCCGGAATGTCGTAGTTCGAAGCTTTGAAGAGACTGAACACCCCGGAGATGCGACCGTCCAACAGACCGAATTTCAGACCGTAGTCCGACGTGTCCCCGGTGGCATTGGGCCCCTTGGATCCATCGACCAGATTGTTGAACACGCCGGAGCCGAAGGAGTCCGAGTAGTTGTAATACGGTGACAAATAATCAAGCACGCCCTTGTTGCGCACCGCGTGATAGACGATGCCGTAGTTCTTGGTCGTCGGAGCCAGGGCGCTCTGCCCGGCGTCTTCGACCATAGTGATATCACGGGAGGGAATGGCGACGCCCACCGGCTGGTTGGGGTCCTGATACTCTTCACCGGAATAACGCGAAAACGCGTCGCGGCGGATGCCGGTGGTGGCGATGACCCGGTCGTCCCAGAAGCGGCCCTGCCAAACGGCGAGGAGCGAATCGGTGGTCTCGTCGAAAGCCTGACCGGAACCGATCACCGGCAGCCACTGCGCATTCACGCCTGCCACCTTATTGGCTTCAGCTTGGAATTTGCGGGAGTTGGTTTCCCCGCTGAAGGTGCCGGTCGCCGGATCCACGTAATTCACAAAACGCACCGCGTTCTGCTGCGTGCCATCCCACAGATTAGTCGAGTAGCCGGGCAGCGGCGTGGTGTTGAGCAGGCGTTTTTGGTCCCAGAAGTGAGTTTGGTTTTGTTTCTCAAACATGCCGACCAAGGTGTGCTTGCCGAGCCAACGGAATTTGTCGCCATCGCGGAAGTCGTGATTGAACGACGCCGTGACGCGATGGTTGGAATTGTAGCGATCCTGGAACAGGGTGAAGCCGGGGAACATGTCGAGCACGTAACGACCGGCATTCGGGTTCGGAGTCACCCCGTCTTGGAGCGTCTTCGCCATGTCGACCTGCAACCGGTTGCCGCCCCCGCTGATGAATTCATAGACCATGAACTCGTAGTTGTAGGCATACTCGAGGTCGATCTTCCGGTTGAGTTGATACTGGAGGTTCGCCTGCACGTTGTGGCCGTCGAAATACTGGGTCGACGCTTCGCCGAATTGATTGAAATCGAGCGGCACAACGCCTTGGGGCAACGACACATTCGACGTGCCGATCACGGTCACGTTGGCCCCGAGCACCTTGTAGCGCCAGTTTTCCAGGCTGGCCGCCCCGTCGGCTCCACCGAAGACAACGGAGGTCGTCGGCTGGGTGCGGTAGCCATTGTTGAGCAGGTAGGTGGGCAAGGTGCCTTGCGGCGCGTAGCGCGGCTGCACACTGGAGGAGGACGTGACGGCGAGACCGGCCGGCGTGGTATTGGCCAGCTCGGCCGCCCCCAACACCGGCGAGATCCCATCGTAGTGCATACCGGGCTCCGCCGCGGTGCGCAGCCACTTCATGTCCTCGTAGCGCACTTTGACGCTGAGGTTTTCGACCGG